>NZ_RMVK01000005.1:0-231849 GCF_003942875.1 Streptococcus oralis
TCCTCCTTCAGCGTTCTACTTGCATGTATTAGGCACGCCGCCAGCGTTCGTCCTGAGCCAGGATCAAACTCTCATTAAAAGTTTGAGTTCTCACTCATTTCTGTCACTGACAGATTTATTGTTTTTTCATTGTTCAGTACTATAACTTCAGTTATAGTGCCCTGCACATTGGTTCGTCTTGTTCAGTTTTCAAAGGTCTTTGTCACTCATTCTCTCTCAAGCGACAACTATATTAGTATATCACAGCTATCTGCCTCTGTCAACAGATTTTTTAAACTTTTTTCAAGTTTTTTTAACCGCAATACACCATAGTCCGTACGGGATTCGAACCCGTGTTACCGCCGTGAAAAGGCGGTGTCTTAACCCCTTGACCAACGGACCTTGAGCTTTTCAACTCTTTCTATTATACCTACTTTTTTACCTTTGTCAAGGACTTTTTTCAGTGAAGTTAATTTTTTCTTTTCTTCACTAATTTAACCACTGCTTCTGTCCGTGCAGTGTGGGGAAACATATCGACCGACTGGATATACTGGAGGTCATAGACTTTTACTAGTTTAACCAAATCTCGCGCTAAGGTCGAAACATTGCAGGATACATAGACCATTTTGTCTGGAACATAGGTTAGGATCGTATCTAATAACTTGTCATCTAAACCCGTTCGAGGAGGGTCGACTATCAGGGCATCGGCCCTATAGCCCTCTTGATACCAGCGGGGAATAATCTCTTCAGCTGTTCCTGCTTCGTAATGGGTATTGTCAAATCCCATCTTTCGGGCATTTCGCTTGGCGTCTTCAATGGCTTCTGGGATAATGTCCATCCCTCTGAGGCTTTTGACTTTCTTCGCGAAGGCGAATCCAATCGTCCCAACACCGCAATAGGCATCAATCAGATGATCCTCTTTGCTGACATCCAGAGCTTTAACTGCTTCACTATAGAGAATTTCTGTCTGCTCAGGATTAAGCTGATAAAAAGCTCGAGGGGAGAGAGAAAACTCATAGTCGAGTACTCCTTCTTGAATACTCTCTTGGCCCCAGATAATTTCCGTCTTTTCACCATAGATTTCACTTGTTTTTGCTGTGTTTGTATTGACTGCAACCGTGATGACTTCTGGAAAATCTTTAACTAAGTCTTTTACTAGCTGGGTTAAATTAAGCTGGCGATTTGTGACAATGATAATCTGAACTTGCCCCGTTTTTCTTGCTCTGCGTACCATGATGGTGCGAACACCGAGCGTTTTTCTCTCATCTGTAATTGGAATTTGGTGGTAAGTAAGAAGTTCAGCTAGGCGATTCGCTATTACTTGGGTTTCCTTATCTTGCACCAAGCAGTCTTTCAACTCTACGAGATAATGAGAGTTTTGCGCATACAAACCTGCCTTGACCTGATTTTTAAATTTCCGAGTCTGGAATTGAAGCTTAGCACGGTAGTACTTGGGTTCCTGCATTCCGATAGTTGGACGAATTTCATAGTTTTCATATCCCGCAGGGGCAAATTTTTTCAGGGCTTGGTGGAGCAGATCCGTTTTGAACTCTAACTGTTTATCATAGTGGAGGTGCATGATTTGGCAACCACCACATTCATTATAAATCGTACAAGCTGGCACGACTCGAAACTTAGACTTCTTATTAACCTTTAGTAATTTGGCTTCAACAAAGTTACATTTAATAGAAGTAATTTGACAATAGATGTCTTCTCCTTTGAGGGCTCCAGGCACAAATACTAAAGTTTTTTGGTAAAATCCGATTCCCTCGCCATTGATGCCCATCCGCTTGATTTTTAAAGGTATTTTTTGTTTGACTTTCAGATTCATACCCCTATCTTATCACATTTTAGGGTATAATAGAACTATGAAAATCACAAAACTTGAAAAGAAAAAACGCCTCTACTTGATGGAGTTAGATGGACAGCAAACCTCTTATATCACGGAGGATACCATTGTCCGTTTTATGTTGTCTAAAGATAAGGTCATTAGTAAAGAGGAACTTACCGAGATTCAGGACTTTGCCCAGTTCTCTTATGGTAAAAATCTCGCCCTCTACCATCTATCATTTAAAGCTCGAACCGAAAAGGAAGTTCGTGAGTATCTGAAAAAGTATGATCTTGATGAAAAAATCACTAGTCAAGTTATCGCTAATCTTAAAGAAGATAACTGGATTAATGATCGTCAGTATGCCTACTCTATCATCAATGCAAATCAACTTTCTGGAGATAAGGGACCCTATGTGCTAGCTCAAAAACTGTCTCAAAAAGGGATTGCCAAATCAACTATTGAAGAGGTTTTAAAGGATTTTGATTTTTCAGAGGTTGCTCAACGTGTTGCAGAAAAACTGCTTAAAAAATACAATGGAAAGCTTCCTGCTCGTGCCTTGCAAGATAAGATCATTCAAAGCTTGACCAACAAGGGCTTCTCCTATTCTGATGCTAAAAATGCTTTTGATGACTTGGATAGTCAAGTCGACCAAGAAACGACTCAAGAGCTCATTTTTAAAGAGCTAGACAAACAATATACTAAATACGCTCGCAAATATGAAGGTTACGAACTAAAGCAACGATTAACTCAAGTTTTAGCTAGAAAAGGCTATGATTTTTCGGATATAGCGAGCGCTCTCAGAGAATATCTTTAACATTTTCAGGTAAAATTCAAAAAAATTAGACCAATTTATGATATAATAGTAGACGATAAACTTATAAATTGTAGAAAGTTGGTTAGTTATGAAACTTCCAAAAGAAGGCGACTTTATTACAATTCAAAGTTATAAGCATGATGGGAGTCTTCACCGTACTTGGCGGGACACCATGGTACTAAAAACAACAGAGAACGCTATTATTGGTGTCAACGACCACACACTTGTTACCGAAAGTGACGGTCGTCGTTGGGTGACTCGAGAACCGGCTATTGTTTACTTTCACAAAAAATATTGGTTTAATATCATTGCCATGATTCGTGATAATGGGATTTCCTACTATTGCAATATGGCCAGCCCCTACTATCTAGATGAGGAAGCCCTGAAATACATTGATTATGATTTGGATGTCAAGGTCTTCACTGATGGTGAAAAGCGTCTCTTGGACGTTGAAGAGTATGAGCGCCATAAACGCAAAATGAAGTATTCTGATGATTTAGACTATATTTTGAAAGAACATGTTAAAATCCTTGTTGATTGGATCAACAATGGACGCGGTCCTTTCTCAGAGGCCTATGTCAACATTTGGTACAAACGCTACATAGAACTAAAGAATCGGTAAAGTTGTCAAACCGGGGTGAGAGCCCTGGTTTTTTATTTGAAAAACCCAGCCTGGAAGCTGGGTTAATTGCTATATATCTAATTTAGTGACAGTAAACTTGATATGAGAATAGTCTTTTTCAACATCCTTATCCAACAAGAAAGCCGTGGCATCCTTCTTAATCTGAACAAGGTCAATGTTCTGAGCTTGAGCTGCATAGACGCATCCACAATAACATTGACGATAGATATCATACTCCTCGCACATCTCCACTGAGCGCTTGTAGCCTTGATTTTTTTTGAAATCACTTGGAAGATAGTGGGTTGTGTAAATCTTTTGCACATCAATTCCGATGCTGTTGATGGTTTGAGAATTCTTATGGGGACTGATGGTCAAGGCTGAACCAAAGTAGTCAAAGCCCAAGTCCATAGCCACTTGCGCTGTTTTGTCCAGACGGTAATCAAAACAAACCTTGCAACGATCACCACCCTCGGGTTCCTCTTCTAGTCCTCTAACTAACTTCCGGTATTCATTGGGTTCGTAGGGAGCTTCAAGGTACTGAACCGTATTACCTGTTCGCTCATTGAAATCACTGACAAATTTCTTGGTGACGTAAGCCCGCTTGTGGTATTCTGCCTTTGGATGGATATTGGAATTGGCAAAATAGATGGTCACATCAGCGTACTTGGTCAGATACTCTAGGGTGTAGGTACTACAAGGAGCACAGCAAACATGCATGAGAATAGTGGGACGTTGCTCATTTTTCTCCCAAACTTGAACCATTTTCTGCATGACACGGTCATAATTAATCTTCTGATTGGGATTCATCTTGCTAAGAATTTCTTCTACATCAATCATGTTCTTCTCCTTTTTCTAGTTTTATTTTATCATATAAGTTAGGAGAGCTCAAATCAATTTTAGAAGAGAAAACCATAAAAGGAGGGATGCATGTTCCCTCCTTTTGTGTTTTTTATAAGTTGCTTTTACATCATCCCGCCCATCATGCTTGGATCCATTGCTGGAGCTGGGGCAACTGGTTCTGGTTTATTGGCTACGACTGCTTCTGTTGTCAAGATCAAGCTGGCTACAGATGCTGCATTTTGAAGGGCTGAACGGCTCACTTTAACTGGGTCGATGATTCCTTCTTCAATCATATTGACCCATTCGCCAGTTGCTGCATTGAAGCCTGTACCAACTTCAGCATTTTTCAAACGGTCAATAACAATAGAACCTTCGAATCCCGCATTGTGGGCGATTTGACGAACAGGCTCTTCCAAGGCACGGAGAACAATATTGCGTCCTGTTGCTTCATCTCCTGTCAATTCCAAATCAGCTACGGCTGGGATGACATTTACAAGAGCTGTTCCACCACCTGCAACGATTCCTTCTTCAACGGCTGCACGAGTAGCGTTGAGGGCATCTTCAATGCGGAGTTTCATTTCTTTCAACTCAGTTTCAGTTGCAGCACCGACTTTGATCACCGCGACACCTCCTGACAATTTGGCCAAGCGTTCTTGCAATTTTTCACGGTCAAATTCAGAAGTTGTAGTTTCGATTTGAGACTTGATAACCGCAACACGGTGAGAAATAGCTTCAGGATTTCCAGCACCTTCTACGATAACAGTGCTGTCTTTGTCCACAGTTACTCTCGCTGCTTGACCAAGCGCTTCAATAGTAGCGTCTTTCAACTCAAGACCAAGATCTTCTGTGATGACTGTTCCGCCTGTCAAGATAGCGATATCTTCAAGCATCGCTTTACGACGATCACCAAAGCCAGGTGCCTTAACTGCTACAACGTTGAAGGTTCCACGAATCTTATTCAATACTAGAGTCGGAAGAGCTTCGCCATCTACATCATCCGCGATAATCAAGAGTGGACGATTGCTTTGAAGAATACTTTCTAGAAGCGGCAAGATTTCTTGGATATTGGAAATCTTCTTGTCAGTAATCAAAATGTATGGATTTTCAAGATCAGCCACCATTTTTTCGCTATCCGTCACCATGTACTGTGATAGATAACCGCGGTCAAACTGCATTCCTTCAACAACTTCAAGTTCTGTTTCCATACCACGTGATTCTTCAATAGTGATGACTCCATCTTTGCCAACTTTTTCCATGGCTTCAGAAATGTATTCACCGACTTTCTCAGAACGAGAAGATACGGCAGCAACCTGAGCGATGGCTTCTTTATTGGCAACTGGAATGGCATTGTTTTTCAAGGCTTCTACAGCTGCGGCAACTGCTGCTTCAATCCCACGACGAATACCGATTGGGTTGGCACCTGCAGTGACGTTTTTGATTCCTTCACGGACGATAGCTTGGGTCAAGACAGTTGCAGTTGTCGTTCCGTCACCTGCGATATCATTGGTTTTTGAAGCTACTTCTGATACCAATTTGGCACCCATATTTTCAAAATGGTCTTCCAACTCGATTTCTTTGGCAATGGTCACCCCGTCATTGGTGATGAGTGGTGAGCCAAATGATTTTTCCAACACAACGTTACGACCTTTTGGTCCCAAGGTTACTTTAACAGTATCTGCAAGGATATCGACACCGCGGACCATAGCTGAACGAGCATCAGATGAAAATTTAATTTCTTTTGACATACTTACTTTCTCCTTCTATTCTTCAACGATTGCCAAAATGTTAGCTTCGCCAACGATGATGTACTTTTCATCGCCATCTTTGACATCAATACCTGCATGGGCTTCAACTAAGACACGGTCTCCAGACTTAACGCTTGGAGCAACCAAGTCACCATTCAAGGTACGAACCCCTTGTCCTGTAGCCACTACAGTAGCTGTTTTCGTTCCTTCTTGGGCTGATTTTGCGAGGACAAAGCCTCCAACAGTTTGTTCTTTTTCTTCAATTTTCAAGACCACACGGTCTCCTAATGGTTTCAACATTTGTCTTCCTCCATGATAAACTACATATTATTAGCACTCTTTATATATGAGTGCTAATTCATAGTTCTATTGTATCACTTGGTCAGAAATAGTCAAGAAAAAAGTCTGACTTTGGCAAGATAAAAAGTCTGAGACCAACTCAGACTTTTCAATGTTTATACTCAATGAAAATCAAAGAGCAAACTAGGAAACTAGCCGCAGGTTGCTCAAAGCACTGCTTTGAGGTTGTAGATAAGACTGACCAAGTCAGTTACCTATACCAGCTGACGTGGTTTGAAGAGATTTTCGAAGAGTATTAAAATGGCAATTCCTCCTCTTCCAAAACCAAGTCTGCCAAATCCTGTCCTGCGTTATTTTCACGCATGGCACGTTGGGCACGGCTTTCTAAAAGTTGGAATCCTGTGGCAAGAACTTCAGTCACATAGTTCATCTGGCCATTTTTCTCAAAGCGACGGGTACGAAGTTCTCCATCCACAGAGATAAGACTACCTTTGGTTGCGTAGCTTGCCAAGGTTTCAGCCAATTTCCCCCAAAGAACAAGATTGACAAAGTCAGCTTCGCGTTCGCCATTTTGGTCTTTGTAACGACGGTTCACAGCAATCGTCGCGCGCGCTACTGACTTGTCATTGTTGGTTTTGTGCAATTCTGGTGTTGCAACGATTCTTCCAATAAGAATAACTTTATTATACATTTTTCATCCTCCTACTTATCTATTCGTAGGAAATCAAAAAAAGTTACAGAAATTTGTAACTTTTCGAGGAATTTTTTTACTTTTTATGAACCATGAAACCTGTCGCCTGTTGATTGGCCATAATAGTCATATCTGTAATCTGCATATGACGAGGCTGACTGGTCACATAGACCACTGTATCTGCGATGTCTTGTGCCTGCAAGGCTTCGATTCCCTGATAAACCGTCGCAGCCCGCTCTTTGTCGCCATGAAAACGTACTGTAGAAAAATCTGTTTCAACAATCCCCGGTTGAATGGTTGTCACCTTGATATCCGTTACGATGGTATCAATTCGCAAACCATCTGAAAAAGTCTTGACCGCAGCCTTGGTGGCTGAGTAAACAGCTGCCCCAGCATAGGCATAAATTCCTGCGGTCGACCCCATGTTAATGATATGCCCTTGATTATCTTTTACCATCGCTGGTAAGAAACAGCGAGTAACTGCCATCAAACCTTTGACATTGGTATCCAACATGGTCAGCATATCCAACTCTTCATAGTCTTGATAGGGTGCCAAACCTAGAGCCAGTCCGGCATTATTGACCAAAATATCAATCTGCCCTATCGTTTCCAAAATATCGGAGCAGACAGTCTTGACCATGGTCATATCCGTGACATCCAGTGGAAAGGTCCAAACGGTTTGATTAGGAAAAGTTTCTGCAAACTCTGACTTGAGAGTCTCTAGTCTGTCTGTCCGTCGCCCTGTTAGAACGACATTCTCACCCTGATCCAGATAAGCACGCGCAATCGCTTCACCGATTCCTGAGGTTGCTCCTGTAATCACTACATTTTTCGCCATCTTATCCCCCTCTATCTGGTCTATCAAATACCGACAATTTCCTAGGCCGTCCAGTGTTTGGCTGGGTCAAATGGAGTTCCGACAACTTGTTCTTCTGATAATTCAATAACCCCACGTTTTTGCGGAGCATTTGGCAAATGCAACTCACGAGGGCTGCACATCATGCCAAAACTCTTTTCACCGCGAAGTTCTCCTGGGAAAATGAGATTTCCTTTTGGCATCATCGCTCCAGGAAGAGCTACAATGGTTTTCAGCCCGACACGCGCATTGGGAGCCCCTGCAACGATTTGCACTGTCTTATCACTTGCAACGGCCACTTGGCAGATGTTGAGGTGGTCACTATCTGGGTGAGCTACCATCTCAACAATCTCACCGACGACAAACTTAGGTTCCTTATCGTTGATAATTTCTTCTGTAAAGCCTTCCGCCTGCAACTCTTGGTTCAAACGTGCTACTTTCTCATCTGTTAAAAAGACTTGACCGCGCTCTGCAATTTCAAACAAACTTGAAACTTCGAAAATATTCCAAGCTACTGTTTCCCCATTATCTTTGAGGAAAACACGGGCTACCTTGCCTTTACGCTCCACGTCCAGTTTGGCATCTCCGCTGTTTTTCACGATGACCATAAGGACATCGCCAACATGTTCTTTGTTATATGTAAAAATCATTCTTTCCTTTTTCTCCTATTTCAGTCCTGTTAAAAAGTCGTTGATTTGTTCCTTGCTTTTACGGTCACGATTGACAAAACGGCCGATTTCCTTGTCCTTTTCTAGCACAACAAGGCTAGGAATCCCGTAAACATTCCACAACTTGGCAAGATCCATAAATTCATCACGATCTACTCGAATAAAAGTAAATCCAGGATTTTCTGCCTCAATCTCTGGCAAGGCAGGATAGATATAACGACAGTCGCCACACCAGTCCGCCACAAAAAGGAAAACCTTCTTGCCATCCTGCTCGACAAAACCTGCGAGTTCTTCTATACTACTAGGAGTTATCATAAGACTTCCTCCTCATAGACCAGGTCTTCATTTTCATAGACAAAGGTATAATGACGACCATCCTCGAAAATGACTCCTCCGACGAGTCGCTCTAGACTACTTTCGTAGACTTGAACATAGAGAGTCGCAATCTCACCCATATCTGAGAAAAGTTCGCGCACGATAGCGGTCAACTCTTCTTGAGTCTTCATAAGTTTGTGGTTATCTGCTGCTTTTTTAGCCCCCAAAGCAAGGGCACTTAGACCAGCCACAGTCAAGCCAGTCATCCATAATTTCTTAGCTTTCATACCATTCATTGTAACACAAAAAGTGCTCTAGGACAAATAGGGAAGCCGTATACGAGCAAGGCATTTAAAAAATCTCCGAGATTGCTCTCAGAGATTAGAAGATAACTAGTTGCTATTTTCAACAGCTGCAGTAACAAAGGCAGTGTAGAGTTCTTCTGGACGATTTGGACGGCTGGAAAGTTCAGGGTGATACTGACAAGCCACAAAGAATTTATTCTCAGGAATTTCCACAATTTCGACCAAACGATTGTCTGGAGAAACTCCTGAGAAGACGAAACCTGCTGCCTCAAACTGTTCACGAAAGGCATTGTTAAACTCATAACGGTGACGGTGACGGCGTTGCACCACTTCTTGATTGTGATAAGCAGCCGCTGCCTTAGAACCTCGTTTCAACTTAGATGGATAAAGTCCCAAACGAAGGGTGCCACCCATATCCTCAACATCAACCTGATCACGCATGATATCAATGATAGGATATTTTGTTTCTGGTGCAAGTTCAGCAGAATTGGCACCTTCAAGACCCAAAACGTGACGAGCAAACTCGATACAAGTCAACTGCATTCCCAAGCAGACTCCCAACATTGGAACATCATTTTCACGCGCATAACGTATGGCTTGAATTTTCCCTTCCGTACCACGTTGACCGAAACCGCCTGGTACGATGATTCCGTCCGCATCCGACAAGAGTTCTGCTACATTCTCTGCTGTCACATCATTGGCATTGATCCAATTAATCTTCACTTCTGCGTCGTTGGCATACCCAGAGTGTTTCAAGGCTTCAACCACAGAGATGTAGGCATCTTGCAACTCCACATACTTACCGACAAGGGAAATCTTGACATGTTTTTTCAGGTTCATGACCTTATCCATCATTGCTGACCACTCTGTCATATCCGCTGCTGGTGCATCTAGTTTCAAATGGTCACAAACAATTTGGTCCATACCTTGTGCCTGCAAGTTCAATGGAATTTGGTAAAGGTGTTCAACATCCAAAGACTCGATAACAGCTTCTGGTGCCACATCACAGAACTGAGCTAGTTTATTTTTAATTCCCTGACCAGCTGGTTTCTCGGTACGGATGACCAACATATTTGGTTGGATTCCCAAACCACGCAATTCTTTTACAGAGTGTTGAGTTGGCTTGGTCTTCATTTCACCAGCAGCCTTGAGATAAGGAAGCAAGGTTGTATGGATGTACATGACATTATCTGCACCCACATCTGCCTTCATCTGACGAAGGGCCTCTAGGAATGGCAAGGACTCGATATCTCCAACGGTTCCACCGACCTCTGTGATAATAACATCAGAGTCAGTCGTTACAGCGGCACGCTTGATTTTTTCTTTCAAAGCATCTGTGATATGAGGAATGACTTGAACAGTTGCCCCAAGGTACTCGCCACGGCGCTCCTTACGAAGAACTTCACTGTAAATTTTACCAGTTGTCACGTTGGAATATTTGTTAAGATTGATATCGATGAAACGTTCATAGTGACCCAAGTCCAAATCTGTCTCAGCCCCATCATCTGTCACAAAGACTTCCCCGTGCTGGTAAGGACTCATAGTTCCCGGATCGATATTGATATAAGGGTCAAATTTTTGAATGGTTACTTTTAGACCACGATTTTTCAAGAGACGTCCTAGACTCGCTGCAACAATCCCTTTCCCAATCGACGATACCACACCACCAGTTACAAAAATATATTTCGTAGACATAGATTCCTCTTTCTAAAATGCTCAAGGCCTTGTTAACTACGAGGGGAGATCGAAAACAAGACCTTTATGAATAACGACATTTCAAGAAAACTTCCTGAAAAAAACAAAAATAGCTCCCTAGTAACTAGGGAGCCCCGACCTCTAAAAGAGGTGCCCGAACAATATGATACCTCAAAGCAGAACATTTGTCAACCCGAATTGGTAAAGCCTGAAAATAAGAAGATTGCTTTCAGAAAACCAACTAAAGATCTACATCCAAACGGATGTATCACTCAACTACTTTGCCCAAGTAACAAAAAAGGAGATCAGGCGATCTCCTCTGTGAAGTCTTTTACTCTTCTTCACTCGTTTCAGCATCATCGTCAGAAAACTCGTCGTCTTCTTCGTTGAGATCCACGTCTTCGCCCAAGTCATCAGGAGCGATTTCGTTGATTTCTGCATCGTAAGCTTCCACTTCATTTTTCTCATCATCTGGATTTTCATCATCGTATGAAAGAGCTGGGTCTGCTTCGTATGCGTCTTCGTCTTCTGGATCATCTGCATTGTAGTCAATGGCATCTGAATCACCATCCATGAAGGCATTGACACGTTTTTTCTTAGCTTTTGGTGCTACTTCATCGTCGTCACTTTCTTCAAGAGCGATAATTTCTTCGTCGATTTCGTCCACACCATACCATGAACGAAGACCCCATTTGTTGTCCCCAAGAGAGATGAAGCTACCGTCAAAGTTCAACTCTGTGTAGAACAAAGGCAAGGCTTCGCGGATATCGCTGTTTGATGTTCCAAGGTAGTTTTGAATTTCGTTTACAAGATCGCTAAAATGCATCTCATGATCGCGACCACGAAGTTCCAAGATAGCACGCGCCACCTCAATCATAGATAGTTCACTTTTTTCTTGCCCAGCAAATACTTCTAATTCCAAAGCGTTTCTCCTCATTTTTACTACTATCGTCAGAGCAAACATACTCTGACCTCATTTTATCATGTACTCTTTATTGTACGATAATTTTGCGGAATAGTCAAAGGTTAAGAAAAAATAAAGGTGAAATATTTCAGCTAATTGAAAGACCTGTGTAACATGACCACAGGTATATTGATTTATTTATAACTCAAGGCTGCAACTCCAATACCAAACACAAACTGCAAGAGGATTCCTACAGAGATAAAGGGTTATTTGTTGCATCAAATCAAGTAAAAAGATCATTTCAGGTCCTGCCAGTAACTTCGTTTTCTTTCCTTTATTTCATTTTCCCTAGAATAGTGAAAAAACCTTCTCTTGTTAATGAGTTTCATAAGAAAAAGGCTAGAGAATCCAACCTTCTCTATTTATTCAGCTAAGAGTACTTCTTTGATGGTTTGCTTTTGGAGTTTTCTGTTGGATAGATAAAAGAGGCTTTCATAAACCACAGCAAAACCGATCAAAGTCCAGAAGCAAACATTCCCATCAAAGTGATGCTCAATCTTTTCAGGAACCGTATCTTTGATCACACCAATCAAGATTTCCATAATAGCGTACTGATAAGCCGTCCCAAGAACAAATCCTAGATAGGCCCAGAAACGATAGGGAGATAGGATATGACCTTGGCATTCACGATCTGTGTAGCCAAAAGCCTTCATAAGAGCCAGGGTTTCGCGACTTTCTGAGATAACAATCCCCAATGACAAAAAGAGAATAGAGAAAGAAAGGATCAAGCCAATCATGATCATCATGGTTTGGATGATGTCATCTGTGTAGTCCCTTAGACCAAAGGACAATTGAACCATGGCCGCAAAACACATAGAGCCAAAGACTACAAAAAACAGGATCGATTTTCTCCCCCAAATCAGCGACGAAGACAGTTCTTTTAGGAAGGGTTTTTCTTTCTTAGAAGCAATTTTTTTCCTTTTGACCTTAATCGGTGTTGGGGATTTTTTCAATAGGCGAAGGGCCGGCGTTTGTAGTTGTCTTCTAGCATAGCCAATCGCAAGAACCATAAAGAAAGTCGTTGGCAGTATCACTAAAGCGATCAAGAGCTGCCAGTGAAAATGAATGGTAATTTCTGTCAAAATCCCCTTCTCATTGCGAAAGTCATAAAAATGTCCCATCATTAGAAAAGAAGCTAAATAGCCAAGAAGCGCTCCAACTCCAAAACTGAGTCCAAAAGCCCAAAATTGTTTAGCCAACTGGCCATTGCTATAGCCTAAAGCCTTTAAAATCCCTAATTGCTCCTTGTGGTCATCGATAAATTGTTTGATATAAAAGCACATGAGAAGGATCGACGTCAAGGACAAGACAACCCCACTGACCATGGCCACCATCCAGGAAAGTGAAACCTGGGCATCATAATAGGCCGTAATCATCGGATTGGTTTTAGAAATCTCCAACTGCTCGATATCAAGATAAAAATTCAAGAAAAGATTGGCCACAAAAACCGCACAGGCTCCAATGATACTGACGACAACTAATTTTCGAATATCTTTTACTGAAAACATGGCTTACCATCCAATCTCATAAGCAGTCTGTGGCTGATCATTGGTCACAACTTCAGTAATTTTGCCACTATTGACGCGAATGATGGTTCTGGCCATATCCGCAATATTTTGGTTGTGTGTCACCATGATTAGGGTAAAGCCTAGCTTTTCCTTCAACTTCCAGATATAGTCGAGAATCTTGCGCCCTGTTTCTTCATCCAGAGCCCCCGTCGGCTCATCTAAGAAAAGAATCTCTGGCTTTTTGGCTAAGGCACGAGCAATAGATACCCTCTGCTGTTCGCCGCCAGACAATTCACTCGGATACTTGTCCAGCTTATCGCCAAGTCCCAAATCCTCGATAATCTGCAAAAAATCATGATTGTCTGCCAGGTCAGCTCCCATCTTTACATTCTGTCTGACCGTAAGATTAGGCAATAAATAATACTGCTGGAAAATAAAGGCAATCTTCTCACGTCTAAAGGCCGTCAATTGAGCATCCGTGAGTTGTGATAAATCTTGTGCTTGAATGAGGATATGCCCCTCGTCTACCTTCTCTAATCCTGACAATACGTTTAAGAGAGTTGACTTGCCTGATCCAGAAGGACCGAGGATAACCACATCATCCTGGTCTTGAATCTGCAAATCAATCCCTTTTAAAACCTTGGTTTGGCCGTAACTTTTGTGCACATTTTCTAGTTGAATCATTTCTTTCCTACCATTTCTTTGATGAGAGATTGACAAACCTCTGTCAGTAATCCAATCACTTCTTCCATGCCGAACTGATAAATACCAGAAGCAACCATAGAGGCCATGCCGTGTGAGTAGATAAATAAATGCTGGTACAGGCGACTAGCCTCCTCTAACGTCAATGGATAGTCTGCTACAATCGATTCCAGAACCAATTGGTAACTATGATCCTTCATGGGAAGAAAATCTTGAAAGCGACGAATCGGATCTTTGCTAGGATTTTGGAAAAGCAATTGAAAAAGTTGGGGCTCTTTTGAGGCGAAAAGGATATAAGCAACCCCGACAGATCGAAAAGGCTTCTCATCTTCTAAAGCCTTTCGTATATACTCCACTACGACCATCTCTGCAGCAACAATAACCTCTGCTTGTAACTCGGCCATATTGGCAAATTGCCCAAAAATCACTCTCGGTGTGGCTCCCAGTTTCTCCGCTAATGCTCGAGCTGTCAAACTAGCTATTCCCTCTTCTCTCACCAATTGTAAAGCTGTACCAATGATAGTCTCTTTACTAAATTTAACCTTTGGTGGCATAAGGCTCCTTTCGTGCAACATTCGTTGCGCAACACTTGTTGCATAAAAGGATACCATAAAAAAGAAAGACTTGTCAAGAAAAAACTGTAAAACACAAAACAAAAAACAGAGGACTTTTTATTTCTTTGCTACCCAGCCGATGGCATCGCTAGGTGGGTTTTCGGTGTCAATCCAGATGAATTCAATCCCGATTTCGCCATTTGTAAACTTGCTCAATCGAATGCCGTTGATTTCTAATTCATTGAGTCGTTGTCCTGTCAAAATTTCTCGTTCCTTCAACTGGAAAACGCCACGCAAAATCCAATTCCCAAGAATTTCTTGCTTATCAGTGGATTGAATCGCCTTGCCAGCTTCTTGGTTGATATAGGCATTGATAACATCTCCAGAAGATAAGAAGCGTAGCTTAAAGGTTCTTTCCTCTTTCGGTAGAGCTAGTTTTTTAGTGCCGGGTTCAAAAGTCCCAAATCCAGGACCAAAGAAATCAGGTCTTTCATCATGGAAATTTTTGGAGTCAGGCAGAGGAATGTATACTTCGCTAACTGGACGATAAACCAGCTGTTCAATTTCTTTAATGAGTTTTTTATTGCCAGTATTGTGAACAAAGTTAATCAAGTCCTCACGAATAGCTTTCATCTGAACTTTATCTTCCTTACTGGTCCATTTCTTCAATAGGACTTCCTTTAAAGACAAAGTCACAAAATCTAATTCTTCTGGAGCCAGACAGTCCTTAAATTTATCTTGAATCTTTAAAATTCGTGGCTTACGGTCTTTTTTGGCTAATTTTGAACCACCGTTAAAGGCATTGAAACCAGAATTTTCTTCTACATTTCCATGTTTATCTGTAATCACCCAAGACACTGTTTCTAAGATATCGGATTGTTCCTTTTCAGCTGTCAGCAAATGAAGATTTTCAAAGAGAGAAAAAGGGTCTTCGATATAATGGACGTCCCAAGTATCTACAACAATGTCTTTATTGTTAAAGGTCATATGAAGCTGGCTGTCAGCTGCGGTGTACTTGTAGTGGTGTTTCCCATCTGTAAAACGAAAATTGGTTGGATTATTTTTGGTAGTTGAGCCCTCAATGACCAGATTATCAATATCGACTGGTAAATAAGTCGTCTCCCCAACAAAAATTTTAGGATTTTCCCCCTTCGGTGTTGGCATCAGAACGTGATAAACAGCTTCAACATTGACCGAATCCGAGTTGAAACCCTTGATTTGTGCCTTAGAGGACTCGATTCTCTGATTTCTAAGAGTCGCAATCTTTCGTGCCAACTCTTCATAGCGCTGATAGTTTTCCTTATCTGCTGATTCTTTATCCGCTGAAATATCTGCATGAAACTTGATATCACCCAACAGGTCCGTCCAAGATTGAGAATCTTTCTTGAACTGGGCAATTTTTTGGTCTCCAGAATTAATCCCAAAAGACTTGATACCCACTAGGTATTTATGATTTTCATCCACAACAACTGAAGCATCATAGGAAGTATTAGCAATATCTTCCCCGACGGCATTAAAGGCTTTTTGAAAAACAGTTTCCTGAAATTTGGAATTGACAATCGGAGCTACAAAATTCTCTGTTTGTCCCTCATCTTCGGATTCTGCCTTTTGAGAGAAAGCTTGGCTCAAACTAGCGAAGTTGGTAATTAAGGTTTTGTATTTTTCTTTTTGTTCAGACTTTAGATGTTCCCACATAAGCACCCTCTTTTCTATTTTCAGTATATCAAAAGAAGATTAGTTTTTCACTAATCCTCTTATATATTCGTTAATTAATACTGTAAAATTCGAGTTTGCCTTGTTTTTTTACAAGTCTCAAATACTCTTCGTCTGATAGAATTGCTAAACCATCATCATAAGCCTTGATTTTTTCAAGAGCCTGATCATAGCTATTCGCAAAGTCCTTGACATAGGACTCGCCTTCAAACTGGCCGTTCATCTTGGTATAGATAATAGCAAATTTTCCAGAGCGGTCAAGTTGAGATTGACCTTGGCTTTCATTCAAAGCCTTGGCAACATTTTCCGCGATGCGTTTAATCACGGGCACAACCACGCTGTTTCCAGCTTGTTTGTAGAGCTGACCGTTAGAAACCCCTTCTGGGATTTTAAAGGATTTAGGGTAACCTTGAACATTAAAGGTTTCTTTGGGAGTCAACTTCCGAATCTCGCCACTGTCTGTCAAAATCAATGGAACGTTATGCCCACCTGTTCCCATATTTGCTGTGAGGGTAGGGACGACACCGTTTTTATTTTCACGGACATATTGACGTCGCCATTGGTAAACCGTATCTTGACTGGTGACTTCAAACTTCAACTGGTCGTAGAAATTTTGCTTGCCTTCACGGTAGTAGTATACCTCGTCTAGCTGATCAGCAAAGTTAATCACATCCTGAAGAGTAGTAGTCAGCTTGATTTCCTCTGGAAATTCAAACAAGTCATAAGCTTCCTTGGTATCAAAGCCGACAATGTATATCCGCTCACGGTTTTGTGGGATATTTCCATAGTCTTTCCCGTTAAGAACCTTCCACTTGATGAAGTAGTTGTTCTCGGTCAAGGCTTCACGAATAACCTTGAAGGTATTGCCATGGTCATGACCGACCATGTTCTTGACGTTTTCGATGAAAATAGCGCGAGGTTTGCATCCCTCAATCATGCGAAGCAACTCGAAGAAAAGATCGCCACGATCATCATCAAAGCCCTTGCGATAACCCGCAATACTAAAGGCTTGGCAAGGGAAACCTCCCATAATTACATCCACGCGCTCAGCTGGGATATCCTCTGGCTGAACATCGTGAATATCACGACCATCCAAATAGGTATCTGGATGGTTTAACTGATAAGTCTGACGCGCATACTTATCAAACTCATTGGCATACACCACTCTGAACTCGTTGGTCTGTTCAAATCCCAACTCAATTCCCCCAACACCTGAGAAGAAAGCTGCAATGTTGTACTTATCAGGTCGGTTCGAACTTACAGAATTTGTCATGTAGTAACCTGCTTTCTAAAATGTTGACTAACCATTCCAGTGTATCAGTTTAATCAAATGAAAATTAATTGAATAGTTCCTTAGAAATTATAAAAAATTTCCTTTAATCTGTTGCTAGTTTACAAATTTCAAAATCTAAAAAATCATCAGTTATTGATTGAACTAACTAATCTTATCTTGAGATGTTATTTATAAAATATGTAAGTACTCGTTGATTTTAGCTGACGATAATTCTTCACTAAAAAATATATATTCTATTCCTTTTTTTGAATTACCTGCACTATAGTTTAACATATAAGGGAAATGCTCAAATTTTGAGTACATATTTTGGATTTCCTTGTGAAAATCATATGTAAGAACCCATTTATGTTTACTCATATATTTATCAATAGTGTCTCGTAATTCTATATGATCTATGTGTTCATAAAAGTTTGTGTACAATTGTTTTCCCTTAACATAATATGGTGGGTCAAAAAAAGTCAGAGAACGTTTTGTACGATTAATATTATTTTTAATAAATTCAATAGCATCTATATTATACAAATTGATTCTATTTTTATTTTTAGCAATTAATTCAATCTTATTCATCAATACTTCTGTATTATATCTGCAATCCATTTTATAATTTCCCATTTGAGCTCTGCCACCTATGGGACCAGCTTGAATAATTCCTGATCGATTTGTTCTATTTAGATAAAATGTAGAGAAACCTAATGTAAGTAAGTCGACCTTTTCTTTGTTTCTTTGAATATCTTGCTGCTTATCCCATTCTTCAATCGTAAATACTGCCTCTTTTACTTTTTTTATAAAAGAATCGGTATCATGTAAAATTGAAAACCACATTGCATAGACAGATCTATCAAAATCATTTAACATTATTTTTTTGACGTTATTATTGAGCAACAATTTTAGTGCCACTGCGGCTCCCCCGCAAAATGGTTCTATATAGGTATCAATATTGTTATTCTCTACCAAATATTTAATATATTGGTAAGTTTTATTTTTTCCTCCAGGATAACGTAATGGGCTAAAATTATCCATTATTTACTCCTTCTACCAATCTATTAAAAATAACAGAAAAATATCTCTTAAATTTCCGACCAATTGACTGAATAGTAGTAATACTAATTTCGGTTTTATAATCGTGAATTAAACCATTCAATGTTTCAATATCAATATCGTGTTTATTAAAAGTTTTTGCTTCCGTTTTTGAAAGTTTTTTATTTGTCACTAAGTGATTTTTTACGACTGAAACAAGAGCAGGTAATTTTTCTGGTGGTTGTTTTATATTGACTAAGTCAACATAAGCTTTAGTACTGTATTCTATTAAATTTCTCAAAAGGAATGCAATAATAATGTGATCACCTGTATTCATTGACAAAACATTCGAATTTTGCAATTTTTTAATTACTTCACAAATTTTAAAGTAATTAGTATTAGATGATAATTTTGCCAAAGATTCATCATACCAATTTTGATCAAATAGCACTTGATAATCCTGTTGTCTATTATTAAAATCTACATTTAAGAAAATTTTAAAATATTTAATAATCCCATTGTATTGGACTTCAATATCATATGCACCATTTTCTGAAATAGAATCAATGATATTGTCTTTAATCACAATATTTTGATGAGAACAACTAACTGAGATTCGTGCATAATCTGAACTTTGTCTTGGAATCCGGTTATCATTTTCATCAAATAGAGAAATACACTCGGTCAAATCATAATTCCTTTGTCCAATAGTTATCTGAGTTGGAGGAACAAAAAATTTATATTTTGTTTCCTGATTCGGTGAGTCAGATGTTTTTTTATTATCCTTCAGACTGTCTTCAGTATTTTTTGTACCATTACCAAAAGAATTCTCTGATGTATTCTCGTTAAACGCTTCTGTTGTTTCAAGAGCTTTATATTCTCTAATTTTTTCAGCTAAACCTGGGACTACTTCGTTGTCTGTAACAATTTTACTCCATTGTCCCTGTACACTAAATACCCGTGTATCTAATTTTTTATCAATCCAAACTGCTTTACCTAATAATCCTAATATTTCGTGATAGATTTTTTCATTTTTGGCTGTAGGTTGTAACTCATCATTAAGTTCAAGATTTAACTCTTTAATTAATGGTCTTAAAACTCTAGATACTAGTACATCGGTATCCAAATGTGTTAGTTTTTCCAAGTCAGGCTTATAAATTTTAGTTGCATTATAAACAGCTGTTAAATAATTTAATTGTTGGATAGAGTTTCTAATCGCAGCCTTTCCTTCAGGAGTAATACTTTTAATTTTCTCTAAAGATTCATAGCTAGATAGTCCTTTTTTTCTATATTGGGTATAAAGATTATGGTAAAATACTCTTTTATCGGTAGCGCTCCATGTCTTAATTCCATCAACATGTTTTGCGCTAATCTTAAAAAGAGCCTCATCTCTACTAGCTTCACTTACTACATCACAACTAACTTCAAAATCTTTTATATTCAACTTTGTTTGTTCAATTCTCTTCCTTTCCGAACTTGATAATAGTGATGAATATTGAAACAAAAGTTTTAGAGAAGCAATTCTTCGATTACCTTCTAATACAGTATAACTAACTTTTCCGGAAGTCCCACTTTTCAAAACAATAATTCGTTCACCTATCGTATTATACCCGTTTTCGACAATTTGAAATGCAAGTTCTTTAATTTGTTCAAAATTAATCAAATATCTAATTATTTCTTCCTCAGTATAAAAATCAAACATTGAAAATCTAGGATTATTGAAATCTAGATTAATATTCAAAGGATTTAAGACAACGGTATCAAACATAGCTATTCCTCTCACAACTGATTAAATTATACCTGCTATTATACCACAATAAACACGGTTTATCACCGTGTTTCTGTGTTTATTTCACCAACTTCTTCATCTCATCAATACGTGCTACGGTCGCGTCATACTTGGCTTGGTAGTCGGCTTGTTTGTCGCGTTCTTTTTGGACGACTTCTGGTTTGGCATTAGCTACGAAACGTTCGTTAGAAAGCTTCTTACCGACCATGTCCAGTTCTTTTTGCCATTTAGCCAGTTCCTTGTCGAGACGAGCCAGTTCTTCTTCGACATTGAGGAGGTCTGCGAGTGGCAAGTAGATTTCTGCTCCTGTGATGACGCTTGACATTGCGAGTTCAGGTGCAGGGATGGTTGATGCGATTTCCAAATGCTCTGGATTTGTGAAGCGTTTGATGTAGTTGACATTGCTGTTAAAGAAAGCTTCCAAGTCGCTATCGCTTGTCTTAACAAGGATGGTGATAGGCTTGCTTGGAGCAACGTTTACTTCCGCACGCGCATTCCGAACAGAACGGATCAGGTCTTTAAGGCTTTCTACACCTGTGTGGGCAGCAAGGTCTTCAAAGGCTGGGTTAACAGTTGGGTATTCCGCTGTAACGATAGAGCCTTCTGAGATTTGTCCAAAGATTTCCTCTGTCACGAATGGCATGATTGGGTGAAGGAGTCGAAGGATCTTGTCCAAAGTATAAAGGAGAACAGAACGTGTGATGACTTTCTCTTCTTCATTATCGCTATAAAGGACTTCTTTGGTCAACTCAACGTACCAGTCCGCAAACTCATCCCAGATAAAGTTGTAGAGGATGTGTCCAGCAACACCAAACTCAAACTTATCAAAGTTTTCAGTGACTTTGCCGATCGTTTCATTGAGGTTGTGGAGGATCCAGCGGTCTGTGACATTTCCAGCTTCCTTGTTAACAACTTTTTCGACATTAGCTGTTGCTTGCTCAAGGGTTAAACCTTCATTGTTCATGAGGATGTAGCGAGAGATGTTCCAAATCTTGTTAATGAAGTTCCAAGATGCATCCATTTTCTCGTAAGAGAAGCGCACGTCTTGCCCTGGTGCAGAACCGTTTGAAAGGAACCAACGAAGGGCATCGGCACCATATTTCTCGATGACATCCATTGGGTCAATCCCGTTACCGAGAGATTTAGACATCTTGCGTCCTTGCTCATCACGAATAAGACCGTGGATAAGGACGTTTTGGAATGGTTGACGGCCAGTGAATTCCAATGATTGGAAGATCATACGAGACACCCAGAAGAAGATGATGTCGTAACCTGTTACCAAGGTTGAAGTTGGGAAGTAACGTTTGAAGTCTTCTGAGTCGACATCAGGCCAGCCCATGGTTGAGAATGGCCAAAGGGCAGAACTGAACCAAGTGTCCAAAACATCTTCGTCTTGAGTCCATCCGTCCCCTTCTGGAGCTTCTTCACCAACGTACATTTCACCCTCAGCATTGTACCAAGCAGGGATTTGGTGCCCCCACCAGAGCTGACGAGAGATAACCCAGTCATGGACATTTTCCATCCATTGGAGGAAGGTATCGTTGAAACGAGGTGGGTAGAATTCTACCTTATCATCAGTATCTTGGTTAGCAATGGCATTTTTCGCCAATTGGTCCATCTTAACGAACCATTGCGTAGACAAGCGTGGCTCAACTACAACACCTGTACGCTCTGAGTGACCAACACTGTGGACACGTTTTTCGATTTTAACTAGGGCACCGATTTCTTCCAACTTAGCAACGACGGCCTTACGAGCATCAAAACGGTCCATGCCTGCAAATTCGAAGGCCAAGTCATTCATAGTTCCGTCGTCGTTCATGACGTTTACTTGTGGCAAGTTGTGACGTTGACCAACCAAGAAGTCGTTTGGATCGTGGACAGGCGTGATTTTCACGACACCTGTACCAAACTCAGGATCTGCGTGCTCATCTCCAACGATTGGAATGAGTTTATTAGCGATTGGAAGGATGACATTTTTACCAATCAAGTCCTTGTAGCGTGGGTCTTCTGGATTGACCGCAACCGCAACGTCCCCAAACATGGTCTCCGGACGAGTTGTCGCAACTTCAAGGGCACGTGAATCGTCTTCTAGCATGTAGTTCATGTGGTAGAAGGCACCTTCAACATCCTTGTGAATCACCTCGATATCAGAAAGGGCTGTGCGAGCTGCTGGGTCCCAGTTGATGATAAACTCACCACGGTAGATCCAGCCTTTCTTGTAAAGGTCCACAAAGACCTTGCGAACGGCTTTTGACAAACCTTCGTCAAGAGTGAAACGCTCGCGAGAGTAGTCTACAGAAAGCCCCATCTTGCCCCATTGTTCCTTGATAGTTGTCGCATATTCGTCTTTCCATTCCCAGACCTTGTCGAGGAATTTCTCACGACCGAGGTCGTAACGCGTAATGCCCTCACCACGCAAGCGCTCCTCAACCTTAGCCTGAGTCGCAATACCCGCGTGGTCCATACCTGGAAGCCAAAGTGTGTCAAAACCTTGCATGCGCTTTTGACGGATGATAATATCCTGCAAAGTCGTATCCCAAGCGTGACCAAGGTGAAGTTTCCCAGTTACGTTTGGTGGTGGAATCACGATCGAATAAGGCTTGGCCTTGTGATCGCCTGAAGGCTTGAAAACATCAGCATCAAGCCATTTTTGGTAACGACCAGCCTCAACCTCGGCTGGATTGTATTTAGGTGAAAGTTCTTTAGACATGTGTTTGTCCTTTCTCTATTGTATTCATTTTATCTTGAATCTGCTTGGCAACTTCGGCTCCAGACAGATTCGTATTATTTATTTTAAGGTAGTGGTACAACTCATTCGGTTGATGTTGGGAATTTAATTGAAGTGTTTCAGCAGTATCCAAAATTTCTCTTTCAGATATCTCAACATGCCGTTTTAAGGGTTTGTGCTTTAATCGATTCTCCGTTCGATTTCGATGTAAGCGCTCCTCAAGTGTCGTTTCCAACTCAACAAACAGAATCTCTTGATGATAATCATCCAACAAATCCTGAATTTGCTTCAAATACAGCAGCTGGTACTGATTTGAAAAATCAATTACGTCTGTTAAAATCACAGATCGCTGATTCCTAGCACTTGCTCCAAGGAAAGAAAAGGTAATTCCACGAACAAATTCCCACATTTCCTTTGTATAGTCCTGATAGATTTCTAGCGCAAAATCGATGGCTTGATGGTTATAAAAGAGGGTAGCATTCGTCAGTCGAGATAACTCTTGACCAATCGTCATTTTCCCAGAAGCTGGAGCCCCAATGATGAAAAGATGCATCAAATCACCTCCCACTCACTCTTCAGCAAGCCGTATCTCAAATCATCACAACGATTTCCTTGGGCATCTTTACGGTCTCGGATTCGAGCTTCTAAGGTAAAGCCAAGTTTCTCTGCAACTCGTTGACTTTTGATATTGTTGCCAAAACAAGTCAGTTCAATCTTATGCAGATTCAATTCTTTAAAAGCTAGGTCAATCAAGGCACGCGCTGCTTCTGGAACATAACCTAGACCCCAATAGTCTGGATGTAAGATATAGCCAATCTCCAGTACATCGTCTTCGTGCCGATGGTTGAAATCAACAGATCCGATGACCTTATCAGTCCCTTTGACCACAATGCCGTAGCCAGCTGGTAGATTTTCCCTTTGATTGCGCTCAGGAAGGATATGCTCCAGGTAAGAAATCTCATCTTCCAAGGTCTTGACGGGGGAAAAGCCTGCTGGATAGGCAACTTCTGGCAGACTAGCGTAGGCATGGATATCTTCGGCATCCGCCACTGTACGGACTCGTAAGACGAGGCGTTCCGTTTCTAACCGTTCTGGTAATTCTGCTTGCTCCATCTTCAACCCTCGCTTCCCATAAAAAAATGCCCCTGCCATATCCATGACAGGGACGAATGTGTTATCCGCGGTACCACCCAATTTCGGGCCAGGCCCGCAACTCTTGTCTTTGAAGGATATACAAAGACACTTTTATTTCATTTTCATCCATCAGCAACCAGTTCTGACACATTTGTGGACTTCTCAGCTCCGCCACTTTCTGTAAAATGTGGGATTCAAAACACCTCTAATGGCTCTATTGTAGCAAGTTTTTGACGGAAATGCAAGGGACAAGGAAGATTACTTGAAGCTGATTCCGTGTTCTTTTAATTTCTTGATCGTAGCTGGGCCGATTCCTTTCAAGGCAAGGAGTTCTTTTTCTGTCCAGTTTTTGAAATCAGAAGCCGACTTGATGCCTTCATCATAGAAAGTCTTAGCGCGGTCTACTGAGAGGCCACCCAAAGTCGCTGCAAAATCTTCTACTGAATTGGCTACTTTTTGAGCTTGTTCCTTGGTCGCTTCTACTGCTTGTTCCACTTTTTTAGAGACAACTTTTCCTGCTTGGCTGGCAGATTTTTCTGCGTGTTTCACGACTTTCTTGGTCTCTTCGACAACTTTGGTCACCGTATTTGAAAAGGCACCTGAACGACGGAGGCTATTTCGCAATTGTTTTTTACGTTGGAGTTTCTTTGACATGATAAAATCCTTTCAATAAAAAATCCCTGCTCTGACAAGGATTTAATAAAGATATTCTATCAAGATTTTGGCAAAAAATCAAGAAAGGAAATAAGATTCCCCTTAAAAATCTAGCCGTTTTTTCCTTTCAAACTAATTTGACAATGATTCGACTTCTTGATAAAATATGCAGTAATGTGCAAGACTGATTCACGTAAAAAGCTGATAAGGAGAACAATATGAATAACGAAAGTTACTTTGACGGCGGTCTTTTGAGCTACGTTGGACATGCTATCCTAGCCATGCTTATCATGGGATTTACTGCTGGAATTGCTACACCATGGGCAGTTTGTATGATTCAAAACTGGAAGGTTAAGCACACTGTCATCGATGGGCGTCGCCTTTATTTTGACGGAACAGGTTCTCAATTATTCGGGAACTGGATCAAGTGGTTCTTGCTCACCATCATCACTTTGGGCATCTATTCATTCTGGTTGCATATCAAAATGGAACAATGGATCACCAAACACACACATCACGTATAAACAGAAAAAGTGCGTTCATACGCACTTTTTGATTTGTAACGATTAGTAGTTTCGCTCACCAAACAAGCCCTCTGGCAAGTCATGGAATCCCTTGCCTGCTTTGAAGTTTTCAAATTTACCCAGCAAAAACTGATAAGCATCCAAGCGACTTTCGTAGCGAATCATGGCATCTTTAGCACGCTCGTCTTGGTCTTCTTCGTAGACTTTTTGACTTTCCTTGTGCGCCATGTCGTTGATCATGATCTGGGTATTGACCCAGGCTTCAAATTCCTTCATAAATTCTTGTTCGTAACTCATTGCTTCTCCTTATTCTAATCCACGGAAGTAGTCCGTATCAATCTCACGATAGGGCTGAATATCCTGAACATACTCTAGCACGCCTTGAAATTCTCCGTTCTCATCGTGTACCGCAGCATAGGTGATGTGGACAAACTTACCTCGCGACTCAGAATTGAACCACATTTCATACTTGTCCTTGACCCCTTCACGAAGACCTTTCATAACAGCCTTCACCTTTTCTAGGTACTTAGGCGGATGGCAGAGTTCAACATTGCGCCCGACTTGGGATGGCGTCCGTTTGAAAATCATCTCATCAGCTGGCGCATTGTCATTGTAATACTGGAAAATATCGTCTTTATTGACAAAGGTAATCTCCATAGGGAGGTGATTGAGGATGAGGTTGGCCTGCTCGACGGAGAGATAGCCATTGCCAAAAGGCTGTTGACTATGACGGTCCAGTACCGCTTCCTTGTTCTTAGGGGTAAAGGTAATGGTGAACTGTCCTTCTGGTGTATCGATAACTTGCTGAACTTGACCTTCAGCCGTGTCTAGTTGTACTGGCTCCTCTGAGCTCTTTTCCTCAACGAAACTCTGGCGTTCTGGCACCCATTTCTCTGACGGACGGATGATGGCATAGCCGTAGGCATCGCTCTCCTCCGCAATCTGAATCCAGTCATCCTGGGTGAAGGACTCAAGAAGAATCATGAGGAGGATGGACTCTTCCTTGAAAATCATACTTTCAAACTCTGTCGCAAAAGCTTCAAAATCTTCTTTTACTTTGCTAATTGGCACTTCTGGTAGTGCCTTGACTGTCGCTAGAGCTGTCTGAAAGAGTTCCCTGATCTGATCATCCACTCCCCACATAACCTTAGGGGGTGAATCGTGTCCATAACGCTCCATGATGGGGAAAAAGAGCTCTTCCTTGCGCTGATAGTGGAGATCAAATTGCCCCAACAGCCCCATTTGACGGACCAAGCCCTTGCGCATCTCTGCCAGCATTTCCTCGTCTTCCATAGACTCATAGGTATCTAACAATCTCCGAATGCGAATCAAGGCAGCACGGAAGGCTAGATTTTCATCCTTGAAGACGCGAACTGGATGGCCAGGGTGTTCAGTATCTTCCACTTCGACGCCCTTTACTGCATTTTTAAAAAGATTAGCATGGACATCACAGAGTTCCATGACATCTTCAAATGTGACACCTGAGTCTGAGTTCATCAGCTCGTGCTCCATGAGGGAAATCTCAATAGCTGAGACACCCGTAAAGGTCGCATCAAAACGCTCCTGAACCGACTCAGGAGAGGCGCCATTATGCAATTCTAACAAAATATCCCGTAGGATATGAATCCGTTCATCTGCCATTAGTCTAATCCAATCACTTCATAGCCGTTTGCTTCTAGCGTGCGGACAATCTTGTCCATGGGCGTTCCTTCGAGCTTAGAACCCTGCTTAAGCGATACTTTGCGACCGACTGTATTGCGCATCAAGGGATTAGCAAGTGGTTTAAAACCCAGCTCCACTAGGATTTCCAAGACTTCTGGATGCTTATCCACCACTTCTGCAACGGGAATTGACACATCGATGATATTGTCCATGACGACCTCCATTGTATGTTCTAATACTCAATGAAAATCAAAGAGCAAACTAGGAAGCTAGCCGCAGACTGTACTTAAGTACGGCAAGGTGAAGCTGACGTGGTTTGAATTTGATTTTCGAAGAGTATAAAATGATTTTACTGCTTATATTATACCATATGGGAAGAGATTAAAAAACTAGCAGTGGAATTCCTGCTAGTTTCTTTCATTTCAAATTATTCCTTATCATCTGGTTTTGCGAGCCACTGAGCTACATCCATCAGCTTGTCAGCAAGCAGTACTTTCCCGAAACCTACTAGAGCATTGTCATCTTTTTTCATGTTCTTCAGGACTTTGATGCTTTGCATCACAAAAAAGTAATTCCCGTAAGTCTTGGTCAGAATTTTAATGAATCCCATATTACTCACCTTCGATGATTTCGACCTCTTTTCGGATAGTATCAACGTCTCTTTGATATTGCACTTCATTGTAGTTGACTAGCTTGGACAATTCCTGTTGCAATCTTTCTCCCATCGGTTTCATGGTCGCAAAGGTTAGGCCTCCAGAAATGACTCCACCTAGGATAGGAATCACTTTCCCCATCCCTTTGGCTAGGCCTCCTTTTGTCAGATTGACACCAAAAATTTTCAAAACTTTTTCTAAAATTGGATACCAAAGAGTTTTTGTCAAGGCTTTCTTGTTCACTACTTTTATGACTTGCTTGGCTACTGTCACACCGCCTGATCGAAGCAGGGCACCTGCGCCATTTACTCCCAGCATCACACCGAGATACAGTAGAAGTGTGTTTTTAGCTTCCTCGCTTAACTCATTGCGCGATGCCCAGAGATCATCAAATCCGTAAATATACCCTAGCTCCTGAGCTAGTTTTAATGAGAATGCATAAAACTGGGCTACGTCTGTCGGGATAGTGATCGCCATGATAATCCCTCCAGGTAGACCAGCCAAAACCGAAGTTCCACTGGCTAACAGGACATTATCCTTAATACAGGCCTTGGCCACTCTATCCAAGCTTTCCTGGGGTAATAAAGCCGTCGGTCCTTGTTCAATCAAAGTTGAAATGTCCTTGCGATCTAATTCCTTTGAAAACTTTTCTACTAAAAATTTCTCTCGATCAACTTTGACTACGGGTAATTTCACCACTTGTTGCAGTACTTGCATAGCTATATCTTGTTTAGCCATATATCTCTCCGTTTTTCATTTATATCAAGCTTTATCATATCATACTATGTGAAATTTACAAATTTTTTAAACCGATTTTTATCAGATAGATACATCGTCAAATAGCAATGATCATACTCTGGCAACAAAAAAGAGGGTTGCCCCTCTTTCTTAGTTCTTATCCAGATTGCGTAGCATCTCGTCAATCTTATTTCCATATTCGATGGACTCATCTTTGACGAAGGTCAAATCTGGGATTTTGTACAATTTCAAATTGCGACCAAGTTCACGTTTGATGGTACCAGTTGCTTTTTCAAGCCCGATTTGAGCTTTTTGATTATCTGAAGCAAGGTTACTCAAAATGGTGTAGTAAACCTTGGCAACAGACAAGTCACCCAGCATCTGAACATCTGTGATGGTCACACCTTGGACACGCGGATCACGGACCTTCTTTTGCAAAATCTCATTGACTTCACGCTTGATTTCCATGCCCACACGATCCGTACGGAAATGATTTGCCATGATATTCCTTTCTCTACTTTGAACCAAAAGCTAGGCCAGCAGACCTAGCTATTTTTAAATTTATTGATTTTCAGTTCAAATTGAAACGAAGTGCAATTTGAACTCATTCGCTTCTTTCGCTGTGGTGAAAGTGATAGAACTGTTTTATCAGTCCTATCACAGGGGATTTTTGAGACACTAGGCTCAAAAATAAGCAATGAAACCATCGGTTTGCTTGCGTCCCTCACCACCTAAGAAAGGAGCAAAAATCTTATCGTTTGATTTCTTCCATGATATAAGCCTCAATCACATCATCAGTCTTGATATCATTGTAGCCATCAATCATGAGACCACCTTCACGACCGTTTGTAACTTCTTTGACGTCGTCTTTGTAGTGTTTCAAGCTGGCGAGTTCGCCATCATAGATAACGACACCGTCACGGATAACACGGACTTTAGAATCACGGGTAACCTTACCGTTGATAACCATGAATCCACCGATAGTTCCGACTTTAGATACCTTAAAGGTTTCACGGATAACTGCTTCACCGATAACTTTTTCTTCGAATTCTGGGTCAAGCATCCCTTTCATGGCTTCTTCCATCTCTTCGATAACCTTGTAAATAATGCTGTGGAGACGGATTTCTACATCGTCAGCTTCGGCTTGTTGGCGCGCTTGTGGTGTAGGGCGTACGTTGAAACCAACGATAAAGGCATTGGAAGCTTCGGCAAGAGTCACGTCAGACTCATTGATAGCACCGACTGCCGAGTGGACAATGGTAACTTTGACACCTTCTACATCGATCTTTTGAAGTGAGGCAGAAAGTGCTTCAACAGAACCTTGTACGTCGGCCTTGATGATAACATTAACTGACTTAAGCTCACCAGCTTTAAGCGTATCAAAGAGGTTTTCAAGGCTGACACGTTGGGTAGCTTGGCGTTGTTTCATGAGGGCACGTTTTGCACGCTCTTCACCTGCTGCACGCGCAGATTTTTCATCTTCGTAAACGGCAAAGTGGTCACCCGCCATTGGCGCTTCGTTCAAACCTGTGATAGAAACTGGTGTTGATGGGCCTGCGACCTTGACACGACGACCAAGGTCATTGGTCATAGCACGGACACGACCGAAGGTATTTCCGACAACGATAGGATCTTGGACATTCAAGGTACCTTGTTGAACAAGAAGGGTTGCGACCGCACCTTTCCCTTTATCCAAGCGCGCTTCGATAACCGTACCGATAGCACGCACTGTTGGGTCTGCCTTGAGTTCTTGGATTTCAGCTACAAGAAGGACTGTTTCCAACAATTCTTCGATATTTTGGTTGAATTTAGCTGAGATTTCAACAAATTCAGAATCTCCACCCCAAGCTGTTGACATAACCCCATGCTCTGCCAATTCACCGATAACGCGTTCTGGGTTGGCACCTGGTTTATCAATCTTGTTGATAGCTACGATGATTGGAACGTTGGCTGCTTTTGAGTGGTTGATGGCTTCAATAGTCTGAGGCATAACCCCGTCGTCGGCCGCTACAACCAAGATAGTAATATCGGTAACAGAGGCACCACGCGCACGCATAGAAGTAAAGGCCGCGTGTCCTGGTGTATCAAGGAAGGTGATCTTCTTGCCATTTTCAACGATTTGGTAGGCACCGATATGCTGCGTGATACCACCTGCTTCACCTGTTGCAACACGAGAGTTACGAAGGGTATCCAAGAGGGTTGTTTTACCATGGTCAACGTGTCCCATGATGGTTACAACTGGTGGACGTTCAACCAATTCATCTTCATTAAGATAGCCATCTTCGACGAAGAAACGTTCGATGTCGGCATTATCCACTTCAACCTTTTGTTTGGCTTCGATACCGTAATCCACCATGAGGAGTTCGATGGTTTCTCCATCCAAGGATTGGTTTTGTGTGGCCATGACACCCATCATAAAGAGTTTCTTAACGATTTCTGCTGGTTCACGTTTGATACGTTTTGCGATTTCCGCAACAGTCATACCATCTGTATACTCAAATTCTGTTGGCAATTCATGGAACTTACGCTCTGTAACAGGTTTTGGAGTCTGGTTACGGTTGTTTTGCTTGTTCCCTTTTTTATTTTTCTTGTTGTTATTCCAGTTACTATTTCTTTGATTTCTCACTTGATTCTGACTACTTCGATTCTTTTGTTGTTTTCTAGGACCATCTTCTTCGTGATCATAATCATCACGTTCTTTGTCTGGTCGAGCTTGTTTTTTACGACGTGTATCCACTGGCGCTTCTTTCGCTACAGGAGCTACTGTTACTGCTGGCTGCGTTTGTTCAGCTAGCTTAGCAGCTTCTTCAAAGATTTCCTCTGGTTCCTTGCGTTTGTTAGCTTGAGCCAAGGCTTCTTTGGCTGCTTGCGATTGTTTGAAGCGCTCCTCGCTTGAGCGTGCGTACTCTGCATTTTGCTCTGCTTTTAGGGCTGCTGCACGGGCTTTAAAGTCAACACGTGGACCACCTTGCTTGGGCTGGAAGTCTTGTTGCTGACGGCGATCATTGCCACGATTACCTTGACCTTGTGGTTTCTTCCCTTGGTCGTTAAATCGTCGATTGTCGCGGTTTCCTTGACCAGGTTTGCCACCATTACGACCATCGTTTTTCTGACGGTTGACGTTTTGTTGTTGGTCACGATTGTTGCCCTTGTTTTGTTTGCGTCGTTCTGCCTGCTCTTTGGCACGCGCCTCACGCTCCGCCTTGAAGTTTCGACTCTGTGGTCTTGCGGCCACTACTTTTTCTTCCTTAGGAGCTGCAGGTGCAGCTGGTTTACTTTCTTCCTTAGCGGCTACTGGTTTAGCTGATACAGACTTTTCTGCTTTCTTTTCTACACTTGCTTTTGATGTCACAGGTTTTGCTTCTGCTTTCGGAGCAGCTGGTTTAAAGCTCACTGCGATTTGTTCAGCAGCAGCAGCTTCCACGCTCGATGAGTGGCTTTTCACATCCAAGCCCAACTCTTTTGCACGCGCTACAACTTCTTTACTTTCTTTTCCAAGTTCTTTTGCGATTTCGTACAATCTTTTCTTAGACAAATCATGTCCTCCTCTTCTATTCCATAAGAGACCTCATTTTCTTTGTAAATCCAGCATCTGTCACAGCCAAAACCTTTCGCGATTTTCCGACTGCTATGCTTAATTCCAGTGTTGAAAACACGGTTATAACTTCTACTTGATAATAGTCACTTTTGTCTTGAATCTTCTTGGTCAGATTGGGACCAGCATCATGGGCTAGAAAGACTAGCTTGGCTTTCTGGTCTTGGATGGCCTTGACCACCAATTCCTCACCTGATATGATCCGGCCTGCTCGCTGAGCAAGTCCCAAGAGATTGCTTATCTTTTGCTTATTCAAGTCCTAACTCTCTTCTTTTCACTTTGTGATCTACATAAGCGATCAACTCGTCATAAAAGCTTTCTTCCACTTCCATGTTAAAGCTGCGGTTAAAGACTTTCTTCTTTTTTGCCTCTAGGGCTTCTGCATTGTCTAGCTTGATATAAGCGCCACGGCCATTGGCCTTGCCTGTCGGATCGATAAAGACCTCTCCTTCTTTGTTCTTGACAATGCGGAGCAAATCACGCTTATCAATCACTTCATTGGATACAACAGACTTGCGCAAAGGGATTTTTCTTGTTTTCATCTTTCCCTCCTCTAGCAGCTTTTATTCTTCTGTCAATTCATCCGCAGCTGCGTAATCAACTTGACCTGCTTCTTCCATAGCTTCAAATTCACTTGCAGACTTGATATCGATACGGTAACCTGTCAAATGAGCTGCCAAGCGAACGTTTTGTCCACGACGACCGATGGCAAGAGATAGCTTGTTATCAGGTACAACGACCAAGGCACGTTTGCTGTCATTTTCATCAAAGATAACTTGGTCAACCTCTGCCGGTGCGATGGCATTGTAGATAAACTCAGCTGGATCTGCTACCCACTCGATAACGTCGATGTTTTCTTCAACAGGAATCATGCGGTCACTCTTGGCATCGTAACGAGCTGGGTGGAATTTGCTGGTGATTTTCTTGATATTAGCACCACCACGTCCAACGATTGTCCCGATAGCGTCCACGTTTGGATTGTGGCTACGAACGGCAACTTTGGTACGGTCACCAGCTTCGCGGGCTACGCTCATGATTTCGACAGTTCCATCGTAAACTTCTGGAATTTCTTGCTCCATCAAACGTTTAATCATTTCTGGATGGCTACGGCTAACAAAGACGTTGACACCACGAGGGTTATCTTCAACCTTGTAGACATAGACTTCGATACGGTCGTGGGAAGCAAAAACTTCTCCAGGGATTTGGTCTTGTTTTGACAATTGGGCTTCGATGCTGCCAAGGTTGACATAGATAAAGCGGTTGTCAAATCGTTCTACTGTACCAGACATGATTTCTTGTTCATGTTCTTTATAAGTATTGTAAGTGATGGCACGTGTTTGCTTGCGCATTTTTTCCATGATGGTTTGTTTAGCAGATTGGGCTGCTACACGACCAAACTCAGCAGGTGCTTCTTCAAACTTGATTTTGTCACCAAGCTCATAGGCTGAATTAATGGCAAGGGCATCTTTCAAGCTGATTTCCAAACGGCTATCAAATACTTCATCAACAACTTCACGAACAGTATAGACAGTAAAGTCACCTGTCTTTTCATTGAAGTCGATGGCTACGCTGTCAGACTGACCATAGCGTCTGCGATAAGCGGAACGAAGCGACTCTACTACTGCGTCGATGATGTCTTCTTTCTTGATTCCCTTGTCTTCTTCCAAAATGCGGAAGGCCTCTAGCATTTCTTTACTCATGTTCTTTTTACTTTTGAATCCTCAAAAGCTATCCTTTCTTTTCTATAGTTTTACTGCTAAACGTGCTTTTGATACTAAACTGTATGGAATTTGGACTGTTTTCTTACGTGTCTTGTCCATATATTCCACAGTCAACTCATCGTCTTCAAAGGCCAACAAGGTTCCCTCAAAGACTTTCTGCTTGTCGATGGCCTTATAAAGACCAACGTGAATGTATTTCCCAACTGCTCCAGCGACAGCATCCTTGGTTTTCAAAGGACGTTCCAAGCCTGGACTGGTGATTTCTAGGAAATATTGTTCTGGGAAGGGATCAGGCTTGATGGTATCTAGGACAGGACTGATGATTTCTGTCAGGTCTGCCGTGTCGTTCAAGGTAATTCCTTCGGGTTTATCTACAAAAATACTAAGAATCATGTCACTGCCAATCTTTCCATACTCGATATCCACGAGCTCGAAAGGCGCTTGGATGACAGGTTCTACAACTTCTCTGACTAATTCTACGATTGTTGCGATTGCGTCCACCTCCTCATAAGCAAGAGGCGAAGATATTTCCCCGCCTCTCTTTCTCATATTCTTACTATCAGTATAGCACGTTTGTCAATTTATGTAAAGCATTAGCACTCAACTAGCTGGTTTTCAAGCTAGTTCTTAAAATTCTGCTTCAACTCGGTAGATCACTTGACCTTTGCTGGAGAATTTTTGCTCATACTCTGTCATGACATTGCCTTCAAAATCACTGGCATGCAAGTCTAGCCAAACACCATTTAGTTTCATCCCATACTGAGAAAAGCTCACTAGACTGTACTCAAACAAGCCACGGTTATCTGTCTTGAAATGGATTTCCCCATTCTCAGGCAAGATGCGCTTGAAGGTATCCAAGAAACTCTTGTAAGTCAAACGACGTTTTTCATGGCGTTTTTTAGGCCAGGGATCTGAAAAGTTTAGGTAGAGACGATCAATCTCACCGTCTTCAAAGTAGTCGGTCAGATCTGAACCATCTACCCACAGCAACTTGATGTTGGGCACTCCAACTTCTAATACCTTATCCAAGGCATAACTCAATACCGACTTTTGGATATCAATCCCAATGTAGTTGATGTCAGGATTTTGCTTGGCCATTCCTGATACGAAGGCCCCTTTCCCACTTCCAACCTCTACATGAATAGGATGATCATTTCCAAACAAGTCTCGCCATTTCCCTTTAGCTTCCAAGGGATTGAGGACCACATACTGAGGATTGGCCTCTAGTAATTCTGTCGCCCCTTTACGATTTCTAACTCTCATCTCTTCTTTCCATACTTGTCACGGAAGACGCGCAAGGCATAAATCTCCCGGTTTACATTGTCTAAATCTTGATTTTCACAGTATTTGGCAATCTGGTTCAAATAAGAATACTGACCATACCAATACAATTTATCTAACACTGTCTGATTGTACTTATAGCCGTAGTCTCTCAACCATTGGCGCCACTGATGATCCGGAATGTAGTGGCATAGCAAATGCGCCACATCAAACATACGATCCGTCAGACGAACCGAATCCCAATCCACTAGATAAACGAGTCCACTCTCTGTTTCAATCCAATTACTATGACGAAGATCCCCGTGCACAATCGTTGCATGGTCTTCCCTAAAACCTGGAACCGTCTTACCTAGCTCCGCAATCACACTGTTCAAATAGTGATTCTGCTTCAAGATTTCTGGAACCCCTTGCTGCCAAGAACGTAGCAAATCAACTGGTGTTTCCATGGTGTATCCCAAACGGCTCAACTGCTTCATCAAAGGACGCGAGCGGTGAAGGCGGTTCAAGATATTGATAATCTGCTTGCGATTCATATCGTAAGGGGTCAAGATTTTACCCGTCAGCCATTCCTGAGCACACATATCACGGCCATCTGGCAAACGACGAGTCCATAGTAATTGAGGAGCGATTTGTTCTCTGGCTAGCCCAGGTAGGATTGGAGAGGTGTTCATTTTTACAAAGACGCGCTTCCCATCAGGGTAGCTTCCCATATAAGCTTTGCCACTCTTCCCAGGGATAGGGGTCAGCGTTAGCTCATTATCACCCAAGTCCATTTCTTTCCTCCGTATAAAGTTTCCTTACTATTCTACTAGTTTTTGGTCTATTCGTCAACCAATCTTTTTAGTTGGTAAGGTAAATAAAACAATTGTAGGAAAAGACTAGCTCCTACAAGAGGCAACAAGGCTATTTTTTCTTGAAAAACCACTGCTCCGACCAGTAATTCCAGCAAAAGAACTGCACTTCCCACACCGACTACAATCTGTTTCAATCCCTTTTCTTTCTCCCCTTTTTCTAGTGGAAAGAGCTGGGTCAAGTATTGGTAATCAAAGGCATGATAGAGGGCCAGTAACTGAAAGAGCAAGAGGTAATTAAATAGAACCACCACTGCCGTCGCTATCCAAGATTGCTCGATAAAGAGCAAAGCTAACAAGGATAGGAGCAAAAGACGCAAACTAAGCGCAAAGAGGTCTCCATTTCGCAAGTAAGAACGGAGATAGAGGTTTTGCCAAATCTTGCTCGGCACTTTCTGAACTGCTTTAAGGATGAAATCCAGATAAGCGCGACGTTTGACACTATTTGAAACGCCCTTGACCTGAGTAAAGAGAGCAAAGAAACGAAGCAAGACTTGCTTGCGCTTGCTTTCTTGAGAGATCACATAGTCCCAGTCGAGACCAGTCTCAGTAAAAAATTTACTGGCTTTTTGGCGAAAGAGGAGATATTTCCCAGCTCCCAATAAAAGCACATAGATGAGAAGAACTGGCAAGCCATAACCCATGGCTAAAAATAAGGGCGCAAATAAAAGCAAGAAAAGGGTTTGGACAAAGAGCCAAAAGACTAGTGAGCGCACTGTCTGCCCTTTGAGGTGAGACTTAACCTCCTCTTCACTGACTAAGAGAAAGAGCTTGTCAGGTCCTTCCATGTAGGTCGCGATTCCTCCCCAAGCCAAAAGCAAGATAGATACTATTACTAAAAACAAGAGAATAGGCCAGTGGTTTTCAGGAAAATGTTGCAGGAGTTGACTGTACTGGTAAGCTAGAAAACCGATGAGAACTAGCAGGAACAAGACAAAGTGGTCATTGAGAACATAGCGCAGATAACTGACACACTCCTTACGAAAAGCCTGCTTTCGCTTTAAAAACAAGTCTTTCATAGCTCCTCCTCTTTGGTCAGAGCCAAGTAAATATCATTCAAACTCGCTTCAGGCATGCTAAAGGTCTCGCGCAGTTGCTGGAGATTCCCCTGAGCCCGAACCTCTCCCTTGTGGAGAATGACAAAGGCATCACACATCTTTTCTGCTGAGTCTAGCACGTGGGTACTCATGAGAATGGACTTGCCTTTTTGCTTTTCCACTTCTAGAAGCTGAATCAAGTCAGAAATGGCCAGCGGATCGAGCCCAAGGAAAGGCTCATCAACGATGAAAAGGCTCGGATCTACGACAAAAGCACAGATAATCATAACCTTCTGCTTCATCCCTTTGGAAAAATGTACTGGAAACCAGTCTAATTTTTGGTCCAGACGGAACATTTTTAACAAAGGTTCCACACGATCAAAAGCCACTTTTTGCTCAATACCATAGGCCATGGCAACCGTCTCAATATGCTCTCTGAGGGTCAATTCCTCATACAGACTAGGCGTTTCTGGGATATACCCAATCTGCTTGCGATAGCTGGTCGCATCTTCTCGCAGGGTGAGACCGTTAATCTTGATTTCCCCACTGTAAGGTGTCAACAGACCAATAATCTCATTGATTGTCGTTGATTTTCCAGCACCGTTGAGACCAATCAAACCGACCAACTGCCCACTTTCAACTGTAAAGGACACATCTTTCAAGACAGGGACATGAACATAGCCTCCTGTCAGGTTTTTAATTTCTAACATATTTTCTCCGAATCTGGTATAATGTAGCTATATTATATCAAAATTCAATACAGTAGAGGTGGATTTTATGTCAGATTGCATTTTTTGTAAGATCATCGCAGGGGAGATTCCTGCTTCAAAAGTATACGAAGATGAGCAGGTTCTTGCCTTTCTTGATATCTCTCAAGTAACGCCTGGACACACCCTCATTGTACCAAAAGAGCACTATCGCAATCTTTTGGAGATGGATGCCCCAAGTGCCAGCCAACTCTTTGCCCAAGTGCCACTGGTAGCTCAAAAAGTTATGAAAGCTACCAAAGCTGCTGGTATGAACATCATCGCCAACTGTGAGGAAGTTGCTGGTCAAACGGTCTTTCATACTCACGTGCATCTCGTACCTCGCTACGGTGCAGAAGATGACCTCAAGATTGACTTTATCGCCCACGAACCTGACTTTGACAAACTTGCCCAAGTCGCTGAAACCATTAAAAACGCTTAAGGAGATGCTATGAAACTATCAAATCTACTGCTATTTGCGGGAGCTGCAACTGGAAGTTATTTTGTCGTGAAAAATCGCCAAGCCATTCAGGATGAAGTGCTAGATACAACTGACCGCGTCCAAGCTATCAAGGATGATTTTGATATCATCCAAAACAGCCTACAAATCATCGACCAACAAAAAGCCCTTATCAAGGAATACCAAAAAGATTTAACCTATAAATTCAAAGTCTTGGAAAAAGATTTCCAAACTAGACTAACTGTGGTAAAAGAAACACAGGAGCTTGAGGATAAGTAAAAAGAGCCCGATGGCTCTTTTTAGTTTATAGATTTTTTAAGACTTTCCTTAAGTAATGACGGACGGTAGCGACCTTCTTCGAAGCTCCATACCTAAACTTTGAGCCTAGGCCTCAAAGTGTCCGGACACCTGAAATCAATCGGTTTCAGGTGTTTTCATTACAGCGAAAAGTCTGGGAAAGTATTTGATTTATACTCAATGAAAATCAAAGAGCAAACTAAGAAACTAGCCGCAGGTTGCTCAAAACACTGTTTTGAGGTTGTAGATAAGACTGACGAAGTCAGTTACATATATACGCAAGGCGACGTTGACGCGGTTTGAAGAGATTTTCGAAGAGTATTAGTTATGAAACGGTGAATGAGTTGTCTCAATTGTGGTGTATAGTTGATGGGATATAGCTGGTTTACGCTTTAAAAAGAGCCACTCGGCTCTTTTTAGTTTATTCTCCTTCAAAGGCATCTTTTATATGATCAAAGAAGCCTTTTTTCTTTGGATTGACTTTCAAGTCACCTGCAGCTGCGAATTCTTTAAGCGCTGCTTTTTGGCGGTCGTTCAAACCTGTCGGAGTCACGACATTGACAGTAACGTATTGGTCACCAACGGCACCGCCACGAAGGCTAGGTGCTCCCTTACCACGTAGACGGAATTTCTTGCCAGTCTGTGTTCCTTCTGGGATAACCAATTCAACATCTCCATGCACGGTTGGAATTTCCACAGTATCTCCAAGAGTAGCTTGGACAATATTAAGATTTAACTTGTAGAAAATAGTTGTTCCTTCACGTTCAAACTTATCGCTAGCTTCCACAGAAACTACTACATACAAGTCACCATAAGGTCCACCGTTAAAGCCTGCTTCACCTTGACCAGATAGGCGGATTTGTTGGCCTGTTTCCACACCAGCAGGGATCTTCACATGTACGCTATGAGCTTGTTTTTCATGACCTGTTCCGTGACAAGTTGTACATGGATCTTTAATTTCTTTTCCGCGACCATGACAGACATCACAAGTTACTTGACGGCGCATCATACCAAGAGGAGTCTGCGTATCGACATTAATGATACCAGCGCCATGACAGCGTCCACAAGTGACTGGACTTGTCCCTGGCTTAGCACCAGATCCATTACATGTACGACAGCTGGCTTCACGATTGTATTTAACTTCCTTTTCTGTTCCGAAGATAGCTTCTTCAAAGGTCAAGTTCACACGATACTGGAGGTCATCCCCTTGACGAGGGGCGTTTGGATTGCGTGAAGCTCCGCCTCCCCCGAAAAAACTTGAGAAGATATCTTCAAAACCACCGAAGCCACCTGCTCCGTCAAAACCGCCAAAACCACCGGCACCACCAAAGCCACCGTTGGCACCCGCAGCACCATACTGGTCGTAGGCCGCACGTTTTTGGTCGTCACTCAAGGTCTCATAGGCTTCTTGAACTTCCTTGTACTTTTCCTCAGCACCAGGCTCCTTGTTGATATCTGGGTGGTATTTTTTTGAAAGCTTACGATAAGCCTTTTTGATCTCGTCTGCCGAAGCGTTTTTTGACACCCCCAGACGATCATAAAATTCAGTATTGTTCATACAAGATACTAAGAGCGAACAGAAAGCGACTGAAATTTAGGAAACCGACAAGAAATCCTGATTTCTTAGGAGGTTTATCTAATTTCCAAGCTTTCCGCTCGAGTTCAATTACGAACACCCTTATTCCTTTCTGTTAATATTTCGGAACGAAACCTCGATTTAGGTCGGGTTCAATTCCTTTCTTTTATATTGAGTTAGAAATTTCGGAAACCGTGTTCAGTTACTCGAACACCCTTATTCCTTTCTATAATTTATAAGTAAATATTTAGAGGGTATTTTCTATACTCTGCTTCACTTCATCAAACTCTTCATCTGATAGAGTAAATATCAAATCCTCCTCTGTATACCCGTCTTGTTCTTTAAAATAGTTGTCAGTATTTTCTGTCAAATCTAGACCAAGAATTACTTTTCTTGCAAACTCTTGATGTGCAAAACCAATAGCAGTAATGATATTTTTATCTTGCAGGACAGCTTTTGCTTTGAAATTTTTCCGAGGAAGAAATTCAAAATAGTCAAAGAAGTTTTGCCAAATCCCACCTGTAAATTTCGTATCATTCAATAAACCTGCTTTTGCCAACAAAATAGGTGCTGAAGAAATGGCTGTAATTAAGATATCCTGCTTACCGAGTTCCCTCAAAAACGAATTTAATTTTTCATCCTGTAGAGCAGGACCTATATTTACAATTCCTGGCAAAATCACACAAGAATATTCTTCTATACGTACTTGATCCAATGTTTTTGTAGACCGACAAGGCAAGCCATCCTCAGATATAACTATCGAATAATCTGAAGCGACATAATCAATCGTGATGTCAAAAGACAGAGCTAAAGTACTTGTTAAAGCGGTTATCTCATGAAGAGAAAAATTAGGATAAATGATACAAAGTACTTTTTTCATACGCAACATCCTCTATTTTACCGAAAAACAGAGGCTGGGTTGCAACCTCTGGATTTCTTCCTATCATTATTACATTTAGACAATGAACCTTAGTAATTCGTCATTCTTAACGAGTTAGGCTTAACTGAGTTTCGGCTAAAAACTTCGGAAAAAAGATAAGCCATCTTTTGTGCATCGCACAAGGCGATGACTTCCTATTTTTCTTTTGTTTTCTTAACGCCTCAACATCTTACTTCTCAGTAAACTCTCCGTCTACGACGTCATCGCCTGCGTTTCCTGTTGCTTGTGCGCCTTCTGCTCCTGCTTGAGCTTGTTGGGCTGCTGCGGCTTGTTCGTAGAGTTTAACAGCAAGTCCTTGAGCTTTTTCGTTCAATGCTTCGAGTTTTGCTTTCATTTCGTCCAAGTTGTTATCTTCTTGGGCTTTCTTAAGCTCATCAAGGGCAGCTTGGGCAGCGTCACGTTCTGCATCGAAGCCTTTTCCTTCAGTTTCCTTGATTGTCTTTTCAGTCGCAAAGATAGCTTGGTCTACTTCGTTACGAAGGTCAACTTCTTCTTTACGTTTCTTATCTGCTTCAGCGTTTGCTTCTGCATCTTTCATCATGCGGTCGATTTCTTCATCAGTCAAACCAGAGTTAGATTGGATAACAATTGTTTGTTCTTTTTGAGTTCCAAGGTCTTTGGCCTTAACAGACACGATACCGTTCTTATCGATGTCAAATGTTACTTCGATTTGTGGAATACCACGAGGTGCAGCTGGGATATCTGTCAATTGGAAACGTCCAAGAGTCTTGTTATCTGCTGCCATTGGGCGTTCCCCTTGAAGAACGTGGATATCAACGGCTGGTTGGTTGTCTGCCGCAGTTGAGAAGACTTGTGATTTAGATGTTGGAATTGTTGTGTTGCGCTCGATCAGTTTTGTAAAGACGCCACCCATTGTTTCGATACCAAGTGACAATGGTGTTACGTCAAGAAGGACAACGTCTTTGACATCACCAGTGATCACACCACCTTGGATGGCAGCACCCATAGCAACTACTTCGTCAGGGTTTACTGATTTGTTTGGTTCTTTACCAGTTTCAGCTTTCACAGCTTCTACAACGGCTGGGATACGAGTTGAACCACCAACAAGGATAACTTCATCGATTTCTGACAAGCTCAAACCTGCATCTGAAAGGGCTTGACGAACTGGAACTTTTGTACGTTCTACAAGGTCACGAGTTAAATCGTCAAATTTCGCACGAGTCAAAGTCATTTCCAAGTGAAGAGGTCCAGCTTCACCAGCAGTGATGAATGGCAAGCTGATTTGAGTTGAAGTTACACCAGAAAGGTCTTTCTTAGCTTTTTCAGCTGCATCCTTCAAACGTTGCATTGCCATCTTGTCAGTAGACAAATCAATACCGTTTTCTTTCTTGAACTCTGCTACCAAGTGGTCGATGATTTTTTGGTCAAAGTCGTCACCACCGAGTTTGTTGTCCCCTGCAGTTGACAATACATCGAAGACACCGTCACCGAGTTCAAGGATAGAGACGTCGAAGGTACCACCACCAAGGTCGAATACCAAGATTTTTTCTTCTTTGTCAGTCTTGTCCAAACCGTAAGCAAGGGCCGCTGCTGTTGGTTCGTTGACGATACGTTCTACTTCAAGACCAGCGATTTTACCAGCGTCTTTTGTTGCTTGACGTTGTGCATCGTTGAAGTAGGCTGGAACTGTGATAACTGCTTTAGTTACTTTTTCACCAAGGTATTCTTCAGCGTAACCTTTCAAGTATTGAAGGATCATAGCTGAGATTTCTTGTGGAGTGTATTCTTTTCCGTTAGCAGAAACTTTTTCAGAAGTTCCCATCTTAGATTTGATTGAGATAACTGTATCTGGGTTTGTTACTGCTTGACGTTTCGCAGCATCACCAACAATGATTTCTCCGTTTTTGAATGATACTACAGATGGAGTTGTACGGTTTCCTTCTGGGTTTGCGATGATTTTTGATTCAGTTCCTTCAAGAACTGCTACTGCTGAGTTTGTTGTACCTAAGTCAATACCGATAATTTTAGACATGTGTTTTTCTCCTTAAATTTTATATTCTGTTTTTGATTTTTCTTGATATTCCCCTTAAGTGGTGGGGACGTGAGCAACTCCCTACGGGATTTCATCACTTATTTTTGAGCCTATTGTCTCAAAAATCCCCCTGTTTCACCACGGTGGGCAATATCTTTCTTGCAAGCCTCCGGCTTGCTTCTTATCTTTCTTCATAGTTTATTGTCGTTTCGGACAAGTTTTTACGGGCTTTGTATCCTAATTATAGACTACTACCATGGCTGGTCTTAAGATACGGTCATGGAGTTTGTAGCCTTTTTGGAAGATTTGGGCGATGGTGTCTGCTGGGTGTTCATCGTCTGCTGGGAGAGTTTGGATGGCCATGTGATAGTTATGGTCAAATTCGCCGTCAGCTGCGATTTCTTCGATTCCTTCTTCTTTCAAAGCGTGAATCAAGCTCTCTTGCACCATCTCCAATCCTTTTTTGACATCGTCTGTCAAACCTTCAACTGCTAGTGCACGTTCTAAGTTGTCAAGCGATGGTAAGATTGCTTTTGCCAGGTCTTGGCTACGATAACGTTGCAAGTTTTGACGTTCTTCATTGGCACGGCGTTGAATATTCTGCATTTCTGCATGAGCGCGAAGGTATTTGTTTTCGAACTCATCTGCACGTTCATTTGCCAAGTCCAACTCAGACTTCTCAGGAGTTGTTTCTTCAGTTGTTTCCACAACTTCCTCTTCTTTCATTTCTTCGTTTTTTTTATCTTGGGCCATTTTCGCCTCCTTTAATGATTTCAAAATTAATTTACTTCGTAATGATTACTGCTGAGGTAGCGATAAAAATCTGTCAACTTCATCGTCAAAACACGATTGACCACATTGACTTGGTTGACCAATTGCTGATAATCTAGATTGACTGGACCGATAATCGCTAGAATTCCAAAACCTCGATAAGGAATGAGGAACTTACTGCTAATCACCGCCAAGTCAGCTAGACAGGATTCCTGACTGTCCGCAACACGAACATTTTGCATCTGATCTTCATGCAGACCCTCACGAATCTCCAGAGCCACCTTTTGTGGATGATCAAAGAACTGATAGGCTGCTAGATTAGCAAAATTCAAGAGATTGACCTTACCCGACACTACAATGTTTTCGTTGAACATTTCTTTAAAAATGTGTTCAAAGAGATCCATGACATTGTCCGTTGTCGTAAAGTAACGCTGGATAATCTGCGGAATCTCTGTCCGAATCTTGTAGTGAATATCCAGAACGGTATGACCGAGGAAACGTTCCTGAATGATGCTCTTCAGTTTCAGCAAATCTTCCTGCAAGAAGTTCCTTGGAATCAGAAATTGACTGGTAACCGTTCGGGACTCGTCTAGGGTAAATACTGCCAAGGCTGTATGTTGCCCCAAGACAACAATATCAAAGGCTGTCAACCGTTGCCTGCTCGGCTCAACATCCAGAGCCACTACCGTACAGCCACTCAGGTCTGTCAGTAGATTAGCAGCCTCTTGCAGAATATCCTCCAATTTGAAGAATTCCTGATCAAAGGCTTTGACAATCTCGTATACCTCATTTTCAGCCAGTCTATCAAAAGCAAGCGAGTGTTTCACATAGTACTGAAATCCCGCGACACTTGGCATCCGACCGCTTGAGGTATGAGCCTTCTCAAGCAAACCCTGCTTCTCTAGAGCTGCCATGTCATTACGAATGGTAGCACTACTAGAATTGATAGACTCTTGTAGCGCCTTGGATCCGACAGGTTCGTGTGTTTTGGTAAAGATGTCAATAATCAGATTTAAAATATCCTGCTGACGCTCTGTAACCATCTCATCACTCCTCTCTGTCTGATCGATTAGCACTCTATGCATCCAAGTGCTAACTCATGATTCTATTATACACCCTTAGAAGAGAATGTCAAGACAAAAACTCAAAAAATTAGCACTCTTTTACCAAGAGTGCTAAAAATCAGTCTGAAGACCTAGAATCTTACTTCTCATATACTTGGCATTTCCTTTTAAGTCTGAAAAAACCACAGATTAGATAAGAGATTAAGCAAGCGTATAAAAAGAAAATAATAAAGAAAGACTGAGACAAGTTTTCTCGATACAAACTCATGCAAACAACAAGACCACCTGAAAAAGTGGCTATACAGGAACGAAGTCTAGACCGCATAACTTCCCATCTGAGACCCTTACTCATATAGACTTTCTCCTCTGAAAGTATATCAGAAGTTGGTTTACGAAGAATTGAACAAAAACCTGTTTCTATCAATTCCCAACCGCTATTTCTAAAATCTTGCAGTTCATGCTTATACTTTTTAAGAAATCTAGAATCATAGATACGGTAGATGACATCGTCAGGTTGGCATTGGCAAAAATAGAAAAAACCAAAACGACTCGTTCTATATCTCCAGCCTTTCAAGTGCATCTCACGCAAATACTCTTCTTCCTTGTCCAAATCAACAATGGTAAAAATCCGAAATTGCTTTTTATTGATCATGACTTCCCCTCCAATTTTGAGCATACCTAGCCTATCATAAATCTGATAATTCCTTCTTTTTATGCCATAACTTCCAGCTAATATAGGCAACTATTAACAAAAGGATTAAAGACCAGAAAACATCTAGCCCGACCGCAAGAAAACTCCATAGACCATACGCATTACTTCTATTGAGCAATTTAAGTAAGAATGGTATATGTATGGCTAGCAAAAGTAAAACAGGTACTAATCGCAGTCTTAAAATGCGATTAACCATAGCTAACTTCCCAGTAGCATCGTTATAAATTTCAAACTCTGCATCCGATTCAATTTCAGAATGTGCTTTTCTAAAATAGGAAAAACTATTAAAGTCTGTAATATGCTCCCAACCACAATCTTTAAATAGTTGTAAATAGGAGGATCTCTCTGATTTTTCCATCGGGTAAAAATCCAACTGATAAGACACCTGCTCAGGCTGACACTTTTCAAAGGTATACTTGACTACAAACAATAAGATAGAATAGCTTACTTTCCTAAGTTTCCAGCCCTCAGCATGCATTTCTCTAAAGTATAGAGCCTCACTCTCATAATCCGCAATTGTAAAAATTCGGTAAACAATTTTCTTTTCCATCATCCTTCCTCCCGACTATTTCTGTAGAGCCGTTCAATACGTTTCAATTCAATATCTAAAACTTTTCGTCCCAAGTCTGTGATCTGATAGATTTTACGTTTTTCCTCTTCTCGGACAAAGGAAATCAAGCCATCCTTTTCCATCTTTGACAAGGTCCCATACATAGTTCCAGGACTAATCGAAACTTGCGAATCTGTCATTTCCTTGACCTTTTGTGTGATACCATATCCATGGTTCTCCTTCTGTAAACAAAACAAGATATAAAAACCTGTTTCAGTCATGGGAAGGTAAACACGCCTGATCTTATCTGTTAATTCCATTTAATCACACCTCCTATTTAGTTTGATATATCGCACCTCGTTATATAAACTATATCACATCTCGATATAAAATGCAAGAAAAAGAGAGAACGATTTCTCGTTCTCTCTTCTTATACTACGAAATTAAGCAGTTAATCTCTCATTTACTAAGAGTGACTTAGTCTTTCTTGCGAAGGACAAAAACTGCTAGGCTTGCAAAGGCAAGACCGATGATTGAAAGAAGACCAGATACTGCAGAGCCTGTGTTTGGTAACAAGGCCTTAGTTTGACTACTTCCTTCTTCTGGTTGGCTATTATTTCCAGAATTTTTATTTGGTGCCGGGGTAAATTCCCAAGTACCGACGAAGTGGGCATCCGCTCCATTGATGGTTTCTGATGCTTTGTCATAGGACTTAAAGCTCCATGTGCCTTCTGCAGTCTTAACCTCTGTTTGACTTGGTTGCGTTGGTGTTGCTTGACTTCCATCTTTCAAGTTTGTTTGGTCTGCCGGAAGCAAGGTTTTCACTTCTTGCGGAAGTTCTTTTCCTGGCGTTCCGCTTACAAATTCATGTGTTGCCTTGTAAGTTGGCGCCGGAGTGAATTCCCAGGTGCCTACGAAGTGTGCGTCTGCTCCATTGATGATTTCAGATGTCTTGTCATAAGACTTGAAGCTCCATGTGCCTTCTGCTGTCTTAACTTCTGTTTGACTTGGTTGAGTTGGAGTTACTTGGCTGCCGTCCTTCAAGTCTGTTTGGTCTGCTGGAAGCAAGGTTTTCACTTCTTGTGGAAGTTCTTTGCCTGAAGTTCCGCTGACAAACTCGTGAACTGCTTTATGAGTCACTGTTGGAACCGGGCTTGCTGTAAATTCCCATGTGCCTACAAACTTAACATCTGATCCATTAATTGTTTCCGATGTCTTGTCGTAGGACTTGAAGCTCCATGTGCCTTCTGTTGTCTTCACTTCCGTTTGACTTGGTTGAGTTGGAGTTACTTGGCTGCCGTCCTTCAAGTCTGTTTGATCTGCTGGAAGCAAGGTTTTCACTTCTTGTGGAAGTTCTTTGCCTGGAGTTCCGCTGACAAACTCGTGAACTGCTTTATGAGTCACTGTTGGAACCGGGCTTGCTGTAAATTCCCATGTGCCTACAAACTTAACATCCGCTCCATTGATGGTTTCTGATGCTTTGTCGTAGGACTTGAAGCTCCATGTGCCTTCTGTTGTCTTCACTTCTGTTTGGCTTGGTTGTGTTGGCGTTACTTGGCTGCCGTCCTTCAAGTCTGTTTGGTCTGCTGGAAGCAAGGTTTTCACTTCTTGTGGAAGTTCTTTGCCTGGAGTTCCGCTGACAAACTCGTGAACTGCTTTATGAGTCACTGTTGGAACCGGGCTTGCTGTAAATTCCCATGTGCCTACAAACTTAACATCTGATCCATTGATGGTTTCTGATGCCTTGTCATAGGACTTGAAGCTCCATGTACCTTCTGCCGTCTTCACTTCTGTTTGGCTTGGTTGCGTTGGAGTTGCTTGACTACCATCTTTCAAGTCTGTTTGGTCTGCTGGAAGCAAGGTTTTCACTTCTTGTGGAAGTTCTTTTCCTGGCGTTCCGCTGACAAACTCATGTGTTGCCTTGTAAGTTGGTGCTGGGGTGAATTCCCAAGTACCGACAAAGTGAGCATCCGCTCCATTGATGGTTTCTGATGCCTTGTCATAGGACTTGAAGCTCCACGTACCTTCTGCCGTCTTCACTTCTGTTTGGCTTGGTTGCGTTGGAGTTGCTTGACTACCATCTTTCAAGTCTGTTTGGTCTGCTGGAAGCAAGGTTTTCACTTCTTGTGGAAGTTCTTTTCCTGGCGTTCCGCTGACAAANTCATGTGTTGCCTTGTAAGTTGGTGCTGGGGTGAATTCCCAAGTACCGACAAAGTGAGCATCCGCTCCATTGATGGTTTCTGATGCCTTGTCATAGGACTTGAAGCTCCACGTACCTTCTGCCGTCTTCACTTCTGTTTGACTTGGTTGAGTCGGAGTCGCTTGACTACCGTCTTTCAAGTCTGTTTGGTCTGCTGGAAGCAAGGTTTTCACTTCTTGTGGAAGTTCTTTTCCTGGCGTTCCGCTGACAAATTCATGTGTTGCCTTGTAAGTTGGTGCTGGGGTGAATTCCCAAGTACCGACAAAGTGAGCATCAGCTCCATTGATGGTTTCTGATGCCTTGTCATAGGACTTGAAGCTCCACGTACCTTCTGCCGTCTTCACTTCTGTTTGACTTGGTTGAGTCGGAGTCGCTTGACTACCGTCTTTCAAGTCTGTTTGGTCTGCTGGAAGCAAGGTTTTCACTTCTTGCGGAAGTTCTTTTCCTGGCGTTCCGCTGACAAATTCATGTGTTGCCTTGTAAGTTGGTGCTGGGGTAAATTCCCAAGTACCGACAAAGTGGGCATCCGCTCCATTGATGGTTTCTGATGCCTTGTCATAGGACTTGAAGCTCCANGTACCTTCTGCTGTCTTCACTTCCGTTTGACTTGGTTGTGTTGGCGTTACTTGACTGCCATTAGGTAAATTCTTTTCTGTTGCTGGAAGCAAATCTTTCACTTCTTGTGGCAACTCTTTACCTGGAGTTCCACTGACAAATTCATGGTGTTTTTCGTAAAGAAGAGCAGTGCTCACCTGATTAGAAGGAGCTGATAAGTTATCAACATGCAAGGTTACAGTGTTGTTAATTTTTTCAGGTCCCTTTTCTTCCACTTTTTTGTTTGTAGTAGTATTATAAGTTACAATAATTTCAGCAGAAGAATTTGCTTTTATGTATTCAGGTGTCATTTTAACAGTAACTGTTTGACCTGATTTCTCGATCGTATAGTCACGTCCTTCTTGCAGAGTCACTCCACCTGATTCAACTTTAAGTTCTTGATAATCAAGGCGCTCATCAAAATTCTGAACCATTTCGATAGATGAAGGCGCTGCTAAAAGATCTTTGCCAGGAACCGGAACTTTAAACCTTGCTTTATAAGTGATATTTTGCCCCTCTTTAGCTGGAATCTCTGTAGGATCAACTTCTAGAACAGGGCTAGGATCAAGTTTTTCAACATAGAGACCAAAGACGGCCGAAGCAACCTCTGTTGATGAATAAGCAAAATTCATCCTATTACTATTCGATCGAAGGGCTAAACCAGAGATATTGTTCTCAGAATAGCTACCACTTGTAATCTGAGTCGCAATCCAAGCAGTTCGTTCTCCTTGGTCTTCCTGTTTCAAAACATTGGCATTGTTCATCAGACGAAGATTAACATCATTTTGATAACCTTTAATATAGAAGGTTTCCTTCAAGTTGTTTGCATCCATTGCATCGATATCCGTTGGTTTCATGACCAACTTCAAATCTGTCTCTGAACCATCTGCATAACTCAACTCGGCTGTTACATCAGCATCAATCCAAAATGCTTTATTCATGATGTAGTCATGATTCGCATCTACGTAAGGAACATTACCAATTTCAAAAGCACTACTTTCCCATAATTCAGAAATTGAGAAAAATTCAACAGTAGATTTTTGAGTACTATTCATTTCAGACTCTGCTTGAGCAGTGTTTAGATAGTGAAGAGTTACCTTATTGAATTTTAAGTAAGCATCTACTTGCTTACCATTAACTGTCCCAATATTTGTGAATTTTAGAGAAAGAGGATTTTCAAAAACTTGATCCTGCTTTTTACTTTTATCTACTTTAAGAGTAAAGTTCTCCATCTCGCCTGGATAGGCACCACCCCAGAGATATTCATAGTGGGGATTCGATAAATGAAACTGATCAACAGCCTGTGATTTAGATAAAACACTAAAATTGTTGATGTTCAAATTAAACTTACGAATATCCAAGGTTGAGATATCCGTTCCATTTTTTATTTCTTCTAAAGCCGCATAAGATTGAAGCGGAAGAAGAAAAATAGAAAAAAGTAAAACGACTAGTCCGAGAAAAGCCTGTTTTTTTCTACTGAAAATAGTAGAAAAAGGCATTCTCATGCGATATTTCCATTTCATAATGTACCTCCAAAACTAAAAATGATTATTTGATCATTTCAAAAGAAATATTCATCTCATTCTAACACAAAGAAAGGGAAATTGAAAGCAGATATAAAAAAATATTTACTTTTTTGTATTTCCAGATTGTCAATTTTCGGTGAGAATAATTAAAATATCAAAATTTCAGAACAGGCGTTTACACTATGTAAATAGCTGTTTTATTGTTGAACCTATTATCACTCCATGAGTTTCATAACGTACTCAAGCTACACATAAACATTAATATATTTAATTTTTTATAAAAAAGAACCCAAGAATAAATTCTGGGTTCTTTTTAGTATTTCTCGTACAAAAGATGCTTTTGTACAATTAGAGAGCCTTAGTCTTTCTTACGAACGACAAAGCCTACTAGACCAGCGATAAATAAACCAATCATTGAAAGAAGACTGGTAGAAGCTGTACCTGTGCTTGGTAGAACTTTCTGTTCTTGGCTTGCAGTTTCTTCTTTCTTAGTGCTTTCAGCTTGGTTCCCTGTTGTTGCAGTATCATTCTTATCACCGTTGGTTGTTGTAGGAGTTACTTTCTTAGTTCCAACTTCGACAATCTCATCTACTGCTGGAGTGGTGATTGTGCTTGATTTCTCAACACGACCTGTTTCAACGCCATCTGTGTAAGTCACTGTATAAACAATGGTGCGAACACCCTTCTTACCAGCTATCTTCACTTGACGACTGCCTTCTGGAAGGTCTGCGTTCTGCACTTCTTTGACTTGGAAAGCAACTTCTTCTGTCTTCGTTTCTTCCTTAGTCGTTACAACTGGGGCTACTACTTTCTTAGTTCCAACTTCGACAACTTCATCTACTGCTGGAGTGGTGATTGTGTTTGATTTCACCTCGCGACCTGTTTCAACGCCGTCTGTGTAAGTCACTGTATAAACAATGGTGCGAACACCCTTCTTACCAACAGCTTTCACTTGACGACTTCCTTCTGGAAGATTTGGATTTGTTACTTCCTTAGTTTGGAAAGCAACTTCTTCTGTCTTGGTCTCTTCCTTAGTCGTTACAACCGCTGCTTTCTTAGTTCCAATTTCGACAACTTCGTCTACTGCTGGAGTAGTGATTGTATTTGATTTCACCTCGCGGCCTGTTTCAACACCGTCTGTGTAAGTCACTGTTTCAACAATCGTACGAACACCTTTTTGCCCAGCTGTTTTCACTCGGCGAACACCTTCGGCTAAGAGTGCATTTTCAACCTCACGAGTCTGGAAGGCAACTTCTTCAGTTTTGGTTACTTCCTTAGTCGTTACAACAGTTTTTGAACCTGTATAAGTAATCTTGTTTTTTGCAACTTTCTTAGTCTTGCGTGAAACTTCTTTACGAGATTTTTCAACACCATCCACTTTTGTCACTTCATAAGTGACTTCATCGATACCTTCTTCACCTTCTTCAACACGCGTTTGACCTTTATCCAGTGCTGGATCTACTTTCGTTTCTTCTTTGAAAGCAACTTTTTCCTCCACAGTCACTGTTTCTTTGGTTTCAACACCTGTTTTCTTAGTTCCAACTTCGATGATTTCTTCTACTGGTTCTTTAATTACTGTTTGGTTCTTTCTATCACGTTTTTTCTCAACGCCATTTACCAAAGTAACATCCCAAACAACTTTCTTCTGACCTTTTTCTCCCGCTTGTTTTACCTTTCGAGTACCTTCAGCGAGGTCTGCATTGTTTTCTGTCCGAGATGGGTAAGGAATCTCCTCAGTAGTTGTGACTTCTTGATGTTCTTCTTTTAAATCTCCCCCAGTGAGAAGTGCCTCAGCCTTAGCTTTTAAAGAATTGTAGCGAGCTTCAAGCGCCGCAAAACTTTTTTGACCTTCTGGACTCTTCATTGCCTTCTTTGCAGTCTCAAAAAAATTCTTTGCTTCTTCTACATCACCCTCTAGGAGTTCTTTATTATCCTCATCTGGACTATTTGTAAAATCCTTAATTGAAGATTCTATACTATCAAGCATTCTTTTGAAAGTATTTGCAATACTTCGCTCTTGGCCATCTGGAATTTCTTCATCTTCCGCTGGTGTCTCTTCCGCATGCACTGTTGGAATTTGATACAAGTCGGGAGCTACATGATAAGTGGCTACTCCAAGTGCATTTAAAGCAAGTATAGAAATTCCTAACTTTAATAATTTTTTTCTACTCATTATTCTTTCCTTAACACTTTCAATATACAGTAAGGAGAAGAGTAAAATTTTCTACTCTCCTCTTACTATATGATACTAACGTTCAGCTTTACGCTTCCAAACTAGAAGTCCAGCAAGTCCTAGAGCTAGGGCTGCAAGTACTCCAAAGATTGAAGATCCTTCAGAACCTGTATTTGGCAATATTTTCTTAGGTTCTGCTGGAGGAACGGTTCCACCTGGTGGCGGAGTTTGTGGTTTTTCTGGTGTTGGTGGTGTTGGTGGGAACACCACAACTTTGTTGGTAGTTTTTGGCTTTGGATTATGGTTAAAGCTTACTTCAGCTGTATTTGGTACACCACCAGTGAATTTTGTAAAATCTGTTCCTTCTTTGAAGTTAGTGTAAAGTACAAGACGTACGGTACTTCCCTTCAAGGCTTCAAGAACATCCTTATCGCTGATTTCAAAAGTCACAACATTGCTAGTTTCATCGTAAGTAACAGTAGCAATTGCTTCTAAATCTTTACCTACTAATTCACCACGATCATTTGAAGCCTTACTTAATTTATCAATAGCTGCTTGAAGCTTGGTTTGAGCTTCTTTTAGTTTCTTGATTTCATTTTCAAGTTTCTCTTGTTGTTGTTTCTTATCAGCTGGTACCAATTCTGATTCTTTCTCAGCTGGTGCTTGAAGTTTAGCCAAGTTTTCTTCAGCTGCTTTCAACTCTGCTTCCAAGCTTGCAAGATCTTGACTTGGCTCGCTAGTTGCAGGTTTCTTATCTTCTGATGCAGAAGAATTAGATGTAGCTGGAGTTGTTTCTTCAGCAGCTGTTGCTGGAGTAGCTGGTGTTGTAGTTTCAGCTGGTTTAGCTGGCTGCGCTGCCTTAGCTGCTTCCAACTTCGCTTTCAATTCAGCTACTTTAGCTTCCGCTGCCTTGAGTTCTTCCTTCTTACCAGTCTCTGTTGAAGTCTCTTCTGTTGACTTGCCTGTCAAAGCTTTGAGTTCTTTCTCAGACTGTTCAAGTTGAGCTTGAAGAGTTGCTTTGATCTTGTCAAACTGAGCATTTTCAACTTTAAGAGCGATACGGTCTTTGTTGACTTTCAAGACTGAATCGATTTTATCAGTGATCGTAAAGCTAGTCAAGTCTGTCTTGATAAGACGACCATATTGATCCTTCTTAGCATTTCCGTTTTCATCTACTGGATCTGTTGGAACCGGTGTAGTGATATCGAAGCGGAAGGTATCTAAAGCGTTTGGTAAGTGGTAGTCTTTATCAGGTTTAGATCCATCTTCTGGCCCAACTGTCTTAGCAGGTTCACCTGGTGTTGGATCTGTTGGTTTTTCTGGGTCACGCGGTTTCACCGTTACTGGTTTTGTTTCCTTGCTGCCAGATTGACCATTGGCATCCTTGAAGTTGACAGTTGCTTTGTTTGGTACCAATTGGTCCTTATAAGCTGTCAAATCGCTATTCGCTTTGAGTTTAGCTGGAATATACAATTGGATTTCTTTGAAACCTTTCAATCGAGCGAAATCTTTCACTTTCACAGTGACTGTATTTCCCTTAACACTTGTTTCAAGGGCACCATTTGCATCACGACCATCCACATAGGCTACTGGCGTATCAGCGATTGCCAAGACCGGTTCGAGTGTATCTGTGACTGTGAACTCTTTGTACTTATCAATATCTTTTGGCAAAGTTGTATTGACATTATACATGTATGGTGCGTCGTATTCCACATCCAAGTGGTCCAAGGTACGATTAATCTTCTTAGAAATTTCTGGTTCTGGTTCTTTTGGAACGACTACCGGAACTTTATTCGAATCTTTGTGTAGCCCTGGTTTGTGTGGGAACTTCGCGTCATAAGAAGCTGTATTTGGAACAGTGAATCCACGATCTGTTAGATATGGAGTCAAATCAGCTCCCGCTTTAATCTTCGCAGTGAAGCTCAATTCCACAGCTTGACCGCCATTGGCTTTCACTTGGTCTTCTGTAAGCGTCAAGGTAATGGTTTGACCTTCTACCTTGATTTGACTTACATCAAGGGCTTGACCATTCAAGCTCGCTTTTACTGAACCTGCATAATCAAGAACAGATTCAAGTGTATCGCTTACACTGAAGGCTGTCGCATCTGTTGGGACACTTGTTTTCACGTTGTAAGTGAAAATTTGGTCACGATCAGCGAGGATTTCCTCAGCTTTAGCATTCACATCTTTCTTGATTTCTGGCTCTTCTGGTGTTGGAGGCGTTACTGGAACTTCATTCGAATCCTTGTGCACACCTGGTTTGTGTGGGAAGCTTGCGTCATAAGAAGCCTTATTCGGTATCCGTGCACGGCCGTCTTCCTTCACATGTTTTGACAAATTCGCGCCAGCTTTGATCTTGGCGTCGAATGTTAATTCAACTGCTTGACCGCCATTGGCTTTCACTTGGTCTTCTGTAAGCGTCAAGGTAATCGTTTGACCTTCTACCTTGATTTGGCTAGCATCAAGAGCTTGACCATTCAAGGTTGCACTTGATTTACCTGCGAACTCAAGAACATCTTCGATCTTATCGGTTACGCTGAAGGCTGTAGCATCTTGCGCTACGCTTGTTTTCACGTTGTAAGTGAAGACTTCATCACGTTTCGCAAGTGTTGCTGATTCTTTGCCATTCACATCTTTCTTGATTTCTGGCTCGTCTGGTGTTGGTGGCGTTACTGGGACTTCATTGGAATCCTTGTGCACACCTGGTTTGTGTGGGAAGCTTGCGTCGTAAGAAGCCTTATTTGGAATCTGTGTACGGCCGTCTTCCTTCACATATGCGGACAAGTTTGCGCCAGCTTTGATCTTCGCGTCGAACGTTAATTCAACTGCTTGACCGCCATTGGCTTTTACTTGTTCTTCTGTAAGCATCAAGGTGATGGTTTGACCTTCTACCTTGATTTGGCTTGCTTCAAGAGCTTGACCATTCAATTTAGCACTTGATTTACCTGCGAACTCAAGAACATCTTCGATCTTATCGGTTACGCTGAAGGCTGTCGCATCTTGCGCTACACTTGTTTTCACATTGTATGTGAAGACTTGGTCGCGTTTTGCGAGAGTTTCTTCTGCCTTGCCGTTCACATCTTTCTTGATTTCTGGCTCGTCTGGTGTTGGAGGTGTTACTGGGACTTCGTTAGAGTCCTTGTGCACACCTGGTTTGTGTGGGAAGCTTGCGTCGTAAGAAGCCTTATTCGGAATCTGTGTACGGCCGTCTTCCTTCACATATGCGGACAAGTTTGCGCCAGCTTTGATCTTGGCGTCGAATGTTAATTCAACTGCTTGACCGCCATTGGCTTTCACTTGGTCTTCTGTAAGCGTCAAGGTAATGGTTTGTCCTTCTACCTTGATTTGGCTAGCATCAAGAGCTTGACCATTCAAGGTCGCACTTGATTTACCTGCGAACTCAAGAACATCTTCGATCTTATCGGTTACGCTGAAGGCTGTCGCATCTTGCGCTACTGTTGTTTTCACATTGTATGTGAAGACTTGGTCGCGTTTTACGAGGGTTTCTTCTGCCTTACCGTTCACATCTTTCTTGATCTCTGGCTCGTCTGGTGTTGGTGGCGTCACTGGGACTTCGTTCGAATCCTTGTGCACACCTGGTTTGTGTGGGAAGCTTGCGTCATAAGAAGCCTTATTCGGAATCTGTGTACGGCCGTCTTCCTTCACATATGCAGACAAGTTTGCGCCAGCTTTGATCTTGGCATCGAATGTTAATTCAACTGCTTGACCGCCATTGGCTTTCACTTGGTCTTCTGTAAGCGTCAAGGTAATGGTTTGTCCTTCTACCTTGATTTGACTTGCATCAAGAGCTTGACCATTCAATTTAGCACTTGAAGTTCCTGCGAATTCAAGAACGTCCACTAGGGTATCTGTGACTGAGAAGGCTGTCGCATCTTGCGCTACACTTGTTTTCACATTATAAGTGAAGACTTCATCACGTTTCGCAAGTGTTGCTGATTCTTTGCCATTCACATCTTTCTTGATCTCTGGCTCTTCTGGTGTTGGTGGCGTTACTGGGACTTCGTTAGAGTCCTTGTGATATTTTGGATTATGATCAATATCATAAGAAGCCTTATTCGGAATCTCTGTCTTACCATCTTTATTCACATAAGCTGACAAGTTGGCATTATCTCTAATCTTAGCCTTGAAATTCACTTCAATTGACTTACCGGCATCTGCTTTGACAGAAGCTTCTGTAAAGGCAACTTTGATGACTTGACCAGAAAGTGTCACTGTCGCCTTAGATCCTGCATCCTCACCATCAAGTTTAACAGTAGCTGAAGCATTCTCACCAACAAATTCTAGAACTTCTTTCAACTCGTCTGTCATCTCAAACTCAGTTGCATTGGCAGGCATTGTTGTTTTCAAAGTATAAGTAAATTCTTCATTACGTTTTGCAAGATCGTAACGTTCTGCTCCGTTTACTTCCTTCCTAAGCTCTGGAGTTGTTGTTGGCGGTGGAGTGACAGTGACTGGTTTTGATTCTTTCTTAGAATCTGGATTGTCATTAATGATGTAGCTAGCAGTATTTGGTACTACCGGCTTGTCTTTTGATTCATTTGGATAAGCCGCTAAAAGTGCATCAAAGGTAATGCCTTCCTTCACCTTAGCCTTAAATGAAACTTGTACAGCTTTACCAGCATATTGTTTCACTTGCTCTTTACCAAATGTGACCGTCAAACGTTGACCTTCTGTTGTTACAGTGAGGTCTTGAACAGCTTGGCCATCAACAGTGACCGTTGCTTCTCCTTCAAATGCCAATTCTTTGACGATATCATCTGAAATGGTAAAGGTATCTGCCACATGTGGAACCGTTGAGTCAATCGTATAAGTAAAGATTTCTGATAACTTACCAAGATCTGCGTGTTCCTGACCATTCACCTTCTTCGTGATTGGTGGTGGTGTAACAGTGACCGGCTTGGTTTCTTTCTCACCTTGTTGGTCATTCTTGTTGGTGTAAGTAATCTTAGCTTTGTTCTCAATAGATGGAACAGTTGAGCCTTTCTTCACTTTGGCATGAATCACGAGCTCTACTTCTTGGTTACCGTAGTCACCCGCATTCGCAAAATCTTTCATCGTTGCAGTCACGGTTTGACCTTGAACTGTTACATCGAAGAATTTCGCTGCAGCTCCCTTGATTTCAGCTTGACCTGGAGTCAAGTTCTCATCTAAGGTATCCGTTACAACGAAGGACTTGTACGTTGTAATATCATTTGGCAATTTCGCTTTGATATTATAAGTAAAGTCGGTTTCCGCACCGATTGTTGCCTCTGTCAGTGTTTCGTTGATTTTCTTATCAACACCTGGTTCTGATGGAGGGGTTACGGTGACAGGTTTCGTTTCTTTTTCTCCGCTATGATCGTTCTTATCTGTGAAGCTGAACTTCGCAGTATTTGGAATGTTGATACGCGTCACTCCATCATTGATCTTAGCCGGAATAATCAATTCCACTTCTTGACCAGCAAGAGCTGTAGCGTTCGCAAAGTCCTTCATCGTTGCAGTCACGGTTTGACCCTCAACTGTTACATCGAAGAAGGCTGCAGCTGCTCCTTTGATAACTGGTTTGCTTGAAGTTTCATTGATAACTGACAAATCTCCTTCAAGTGTATCTGTAATCACAAATTTCTTGTAATCTGTAATATCTGTTGGAAGTTTTGTCTTAATGTTGTAGTTATACGCTTGACCTGTCGCGATATCTAAGTGATCAAGAGTTTCATTGATCTTCTTCGTTACAGGAGGTGGCGTTACGGTGACAGGTTTCGATTCAACTTCTTTCTCTACATTATTCTCATTTGTAAAGGAAATAGAAGCCTTGTTTTCAATGATTGTGCCTGTCACACCATTTTTAACTTTTGCAGGAATGACTAGTTCAACAGTTGAGTATTTTGCAAGTTCACCAAACTGACCATCCTTCACCGTTGCCGTAATCTCTTGGCCATTGGTGTGGATATCAAAGAGGGCCGCTGCAGAACCTTTAATACTTACGTCGCCTGCAAGCTCCAAATTAGCATCCAGTGTATCACGAATCACAAATTTCTTGTAATTAGCAACATCACTTGGTACTGCTGTTGTAATGTTGTAGTTGTATGGTTGTCCATCAAACGTTTGGAAGCTATCCAAGTTTTCATTAATCTTCTTATCAATAGAAGGTTCTTTTGGTTTTGGTGGGGTAACCGTTACTTTATTCGATGTTTTCTTGATATCATTCAAGGCAACATCTGCCGTGTTAGGTACTTTAATTTGACCATCTTCCTTATATTTAGAAAGGTCAGCACCCGGACGAATCTTAGCCTTGAAGGTCAATTCTAGGTATTGAACATCTTTAGTCTTACGACGCGTTACCTTACGTGAGATCTTTTCGAGTTGAGTTTTATCAAGAGTCAGTGAAACAGTTTGACCTTCAACTTTTGCAGCAGTTTTCAAGTCAGTATTATCTTTTTCACCAAGTTTTACATTCAAGCTATCTGCCTGAACTTCCAACTCTGAAACAACTGTATCCGTAAGGCTAAATGTATCTGCAATGCCTGGCCATGGAACAGTCACTTTGTACTCAAAGAGTTCTTCTTCTTTCTTAAGATCTTCATGTTCCTTATCATTGACCTTCTTTGTAATTTCTGTCTCGACTGGTGGTTTGACATAGACTGGGTTTGAGCGTCGAATTGTACTTGGTTTGTCAGCTGTTTTAGCATGGTTACTTGGATCAGGATTATTATCCTCACCATTCCACATGATATTACCCTGGTTCAGCAAACCGAAGCCATCATTATCCTGAAGAAGGGCCATGAATTCTTTGCTCGCTTGATTATTGCGATATTGCTCCTTCAAGCGAACGGTAATGGTCATTTTAGCTTTTTGAAGCACTAAGTATTCATAACCATTCACACTTGGTACATCAGCAACAACAACTTCACGTTCGTTTCCGAGATCGTCATTTTGTTTCACTACACGAGTCAAGATTTGACCTTGTGGTCCAGAAGCATGATGACCTACAACTTCTAAACGATAGTCAAGAGGGTCTGTCAACATAACGTTTTGCTTAAACTCATAAGGAACGTTGTTGAAGTTGTAATCTACTGTATAAGTAAATGTTTCGTCTTTGGCAGACAAGTTAGCCGCATAGGCTGGTTTTTTAGTCAATTGAAGTGGATCTTCAATAGTACCAGTATCATTGCTTTGATCTTGGTCTGCAATTTTCTTGGTGGCACTTGGGTAACAGTATTCAAGTTTTTGAACTTCTACAGTTTCTTTCGAACCACCGATTGTTTCAGTCGCAAAATCACCAACTTTAAATTTACCAGTCAACTCAGGAACTGGAACTGTCTCCTTAACTGGTTTGTAGTCTGCAGGAGGGTCTTGCTCATCATCCTCATCAACTTGTTCAGCATGTGCTTCCTTACTCAAATCATAGTCAAACTTGTTGTTTCCTGGATTAAAGACACTCTCTGGAACAGAGATTGTAACCTTGTCTCCTTCTTGAACAATCTTACCACGAATTTCTTTCTTCGAATCGGTAACCTTTGATACAATCTTCTTACCATTAATTCGAACTGCATCTACCTTATATCCTGGAGTAACTTCAAACTCACCTTTGATATCTTCTTTAACCAGAGCAGCACCAACAGATTCTAGAACTCGACTTGAGAATTTATTGATATCGCTTTGTTCATTAACATAGAAGGAAACATCTTTTCCATTGATATTTTTAGCTGGAGAAGCCATCCCCTCTAATGCTTCATGGAAAATCTCTTGGACACTTCGGTTATCCCCTATATCAAAATATTTTGAATAACCTTCTTTATATGTGTCATAGTACTGAGCTTTGGAATTCGCAAAGATTGTTACGTCTTCCCAGAAACCAACTACTACTGTTCCTTCAGAACCAACAACATTTTTAAGTCTTGTAGATGCTTCCTTAACCTCTTTCACACGCCCTAAAACGTTTTGAGACGCCTCTGTTAGTTCATTAAAATTCCATGCACGTGTAAGAATATTGTTCCGATAGTCACTGTACTCTAGACGAACCTTACCATCAGGGTCACGTTTCCCATTGGCAACACCATCCGTAATCAAAAGAAAGATAGTTTTACGACCATTAGCCATATTCCCTTTTCTTTCATTATATTGAGCAATGACATCGTCAATAGCTGGAACAGTTGGTGTTCCTCCCGCTACTTTAATATTATTAATGAATTGATGGATATCATTTTGGTCAGAAGACAAGTTACTTGCCTTGTATTTGTAATCATAGTCAGGTCCCCAACTACCATAAACATCTTTACGGCCTGTAAAATCGTTATTGTAGTAGTAGTTGTATCCATCTGCACCTTGGAAGGTCGCCATCATAACCCGGTCTGATGTATCTGGATTATCAGTCTTAACCAAACGTGGGTTATTTTCATCATACTCTTCTTCCTTCACAAATGTCGTCAGAGTTTTTAAAGCATTCTGGACATTTGGAATGGTGTTCTTAAATGATCCACTCGCATCCTGCAAGATTACCAAATCCACTGGTTTTCTAGGCAGGCGCCAGCTAATTTTTTCCGTTTTTTCAATTTTACGGGAACATCCATTTTGTGTTATCTTTGTATTTCCACCTACTTCAATAGTACTACCGCCTTCATTTGCTGCAGCGCTACCAAGTAGCTGTCCCATTAAGGCTAATGGAACAGATAAGAATAAAATGATAAACAATATGGAGACCTTTTTAATGAAATCTCTCATTGCTATTTCTGAAATCCTATTGTGATTTCTTCTTCCCCCTTTTCTATAGTAGATATATGTTAGTTGAGTAGTGTTTGCAACTCTTTAGAAAAGCTTTCCGCATCGGAATGGTTAACCAATACATTTTTTACTTCTTGCTTTTTGGTTACAAAATACATACTTGGTATGGTCTGAACCTGTAATAGATCTGCAGCTGATTGATCTTCGTCATAGTAATAAGGGAAAGTGTATCCTTTTTCCTTAATGTATCGATCAGCACTCTCTTTTGTTTCTTTACCAGGTTCGTTCATATTTAGTAAAACAAAATTGATCTGTTCACCATACTTTTCATACATCTGCTGAACAATGGGTAGTTGTTTCTGACAATGAGGACACCAACTAGCCCATTCGACAATTAACATAGGTTTATCATACAGCTCTGAACTAGCAACTAATTTACCGTCTTGAGAAGTCATTTTAAATCCTGGAAGTTGTTGACCTTTTAGACTCAAGGCAGTATTGTTCTCAGCACTTGAAGTTGATTGCGAAACTGATGAAGTCCCTACTTCTCCGTCCTTAGCGGGTCTAGTATAATAAATCAAACCCACCGACAATCCGATGATGACTCCCACTGCTAAAAACGGAAGCCACCACTTATCTTTTTGCATAGAATCTCCTTTCCTTTTTGATGAAATATGGCGAGTAGAACTTGAGTAAATAATATAGTAAATAATTTATGAACCCTCCGAAACTCATCCATTCCAAAAAACATTTTATCATTTACTAATTCGTATTTCAAGAAATATGTTGTCAAATTGTAAACTTTTTTCTTTCTCACGCTAAACCCGCCACACTACTGCATTAAATAGGTATAATGAAAATGATTGGACGTTATTTTCTAATTATTTTCAGAATATTATTTCTTTTTAATGCATAATTCACTCTTTCTTGTTTTCTGTTTTTCTATATAATAACTATACTAAAAACAGCAACGAAATACATTTAAAAATTTGCAATAATAAAAAAGATTGCCCAATCAGACAATCTTTTTTATGTTCTTAATACAAATCAAGATAATTATCAACTTCCCATTGTGACACAAAGGTTGCATAGCTAGCCCACTCGATACGTTTAGCTTCAAGGAAGCTCGTGTAGATGTGTTCACCTAGGGCTGCCTTGACCACTTCATCCTCAGTCAAGGCTTTCAAGGCGTTGTGAAGCGTTGATGGAAGGTCAGTAATTCCAGCTTCCTTACGCTCTTCCGCTGTCATGATATAGATATTTTCTTCGATAGGAGCTGGTGCTTCGATTTTGTTTTCAATACCATGCAAACCAACTTCCAATAGAACTGCCATAGCGATGTATGGGTTTGCCATCGGGTCCACTGAACGCAACTCAAGACGAGTTCCCATACCACGTGAAGCTGGTACGCGCACAAGTGGCGAACGGTTACGACCAGCCCAAGCAATGTAAACAGGCGCTTCATAACCTGGAACCAAACGTTTGTATGAGTTAACTGTTGGGTTCATGATAGCAGTATAGTTGTAGGCATGCTTGATCAAACCACCAAGGAAATGGTAGGCCGTTTCAGACAACTGCATTCCTTTTGGATCATTTGGATCAAAGAAAGCATTGTTTCCTTCTGCATCAAACAAGGACATATTACAGTGCATACCTGATCCAGCAATACCAAATTTCGGTTTCGCCATAAAGGTTGCGTAAAGACCGTGTTTACGAGCAATGGTTTTAACAACGAGCTTAAAGATTTGAATCTTATCACAGGCACGGAGGACTTCATCATACTTGAAGTCAATTTCATGTTGTCCAACCGCAACCTCGTGGTGACTCGCTTCTACTTCAAATCCCATTTTGGTCAAGACATTAACGATTTCACGACGTGTATTGTCCGCAAGGTCAGTAGGCGCCAAATCAAAGTAGCCACCCTTGTCATTTACTTCAAGTGTTGGATCCCCATTTTCATCCAACTTAAATAGGAAGAATTCTGGTTCTGGACCAAGGTTGAAGGATTTGAATCCTACTTCTTCCATATGACGAAGTGCACGCTTCAGATTACCACGAGGGTCACCTGCAAAGGGTTCGCCTTCTGTTGTATAGACATCACAGATCAAACCTGCAACACTTCCATTTTCATCTCCCCAAGGGAAGACTGTCCATGTATCCAAGTCTGGGTACAAGTACATATCTGACTCATTGATACGTACAAAGCCTTCAATAGAAGAGCCATCAAACATGGCTTTGTTTGACAAGACCTTATCTAACTGTTCATCTGTAGCAGGAATTTCGACGTTTTTCATGGTTCCCAGAATATCTGAAAACATGAGACGGATAAAGGTAACATTTTTTTCCTTGACTTCACGACGAATATCTGCAGCTGTGATTGGCATGGGTTTTCTCCTTAATATATATGACTACTTGCGATTGCCTAACCGCGACCAAAGGGTGACCGTACTGAAGCAAAGCGCCCCTGCTGGAGGAGTTCATTGTGGAGTGCGCGACGCACTTCCGTCTGACTCACGGCTTTCTTGGACTTCGCCTCGCGTTCAGCATATTTTTTCTTAATCGCAGCAATATTATGACCTTCAGAGATATAATCTTTGATTTCAAGTAGACGATCCATGTCATTCAACGAATACATGCGACGGTTTCCTTCGTTTCGATCAGGTTTGATCAACTCTTGATCTTCATAATAACGAATCTGACGCGCCGAGAGATCGGTCAATTTCATAACACTGCCGATAGGAAAAACAGCCATATTTCGGCGAAATTCTCTTTCCTTCATTTACAATTTCCTTCTTCCTGTCTATTATAGTCTAAAAAAAGACATACGTCAACGAATAATGTCATAAAATGTAACATTATTTTCTTTTTTTCTCCCAAAAGAGTTTCAGTTGCTCAATATCATAATTTACAAGGATTGCGACAAAAACTCCCATAAATGTTTCAAATACGCGCGCAAACACGTACAAAAATGTTTCTCCACTTGGTATTGATAGGGTAATGATTAACATAGCTGCTACGCCACCGATAACTCCTGCCTTGTTGTTCATGGCGACATTTGTCATAATGGTTAACATGGTGCAAATCGGAACAACTAGTAAGGTTACCCAAAAGGCTCCATGAAATAAAGTGTTTAAGAGGAAAAAGACAAGAGCGTAAAAACCGCCAATGCTATTTCCTAAGATACGCGAAGTTCCAAAATGGACACTCTTATCAAAGCTCTCTCGTAAACTGAAGACCGCTGTTAGTGCTCCGATTTGAAGCCCCTTCCAGCCAAAAAAACCAAAAATCAAGAGAACTATAAATACGGCAATCCCTGTTTTGAAGGTTCGCATACCAAGCTTGAACTGTGACTTATCAAATTTATATTTTTTAAAATAACTCATAATCTCAACTTTCTACTACCATTTTAACATAAATTAGTTGATTTTATGAGCCAAAATCAATAGGAAGCGTTTTTAATTTTTGGCTATAAAAAAGAGGAAACAGAGTTCCTCTTTTCTATTTAACTTTTAGAGCTTAGTTGCTTTCGTCTTCTTTACGTTTCAACTGACCAAGTCCTAAAACTCCTACTAAAGCTGCTAGACCAAGATATGGCATGTAGCTTGAATCATTTGTACCTGTTTGAGGTAGAGTAGGGTTTCCTTTTGGATTTGGATTAGGAGTTGTTGGCTCCTCTGGTTTCTTAGGTTCTGGCGTTGTCGTGCGAACTGTATTTGAAGCATAAGCAACTTTGTTCACAGTATTTACATAGGTATTTTCAAAGGTTCCGACAGCAATTCGTTTCATTTGAATATAAGTCTCAGCCTGGAATGGAGAATCCAACTGAATCTCTTGAAGGAATTCTTCCTTGAAGCGAATGGTAATCATTCCCTTATCTTGATCATGTTCAACTTGTGTTTCAGCTGTTAAATCTGTCCCAGCCTTAATAACACGGCCGTCTTTCAATCGGATATCAACCTTGGCAAGAACTTTATAGTTTCCAGTGTATTGATCACCTTTTTGGTCATAATCATCTACAAAACTATAGTCATTTAAGTCCTCAGAATGATTTTGTGGAATCAAACCACCGATTAAACGATAATTGAAGTACTGGTTCAACGGAATAGTTTGGCCATCAATATTGTCACTGCTTGGATCCATACTGATTGTCACATCTTTTTTCGGTGTGATTTTCGGTACGTTGTTGACAACTACTTCTGTAGCATAGCCATTTCCAAAATCAATTTGGTAGGCTTTGTTTTCATACTTACCACCCGTTTGACCAAATTCAGGTTTAACTGTCATCGGATCTGTGATTAGCAATGATTTTCCTGCTGCCACATAGTTCTTGTAGAATTCGGCTGGATTATCAGCAGAGAAGAGTTGGAAAGCACCTTTAACAGTGATGTTTGCTTTCTTCAACAAGTCCTGAACTTTCTTAGGAGCAGCTTCTAAACTATCAAACTGTTGAACACTGATACCTGATACAAGATTGCCCTCTAGATCACGAATCTTAACCAATTCTGGTTGAAGGGTTAAGGCTTCTTCTGGATAATCATCCACATAGTAGAAACCATTTTGAATTGCTTCTTTAGAAGATTTATCTCCCTTGTATTGGTCCAAATCCCATGTGAGTTCATAGTAGTTCGTTGAACCAGCTAGAACTTCTTTGCCATCAATATTCACACCTTGCTTGTTCTTGTTAACTTTCAAAGGCTTGATGTAGTTGTTATTTGGATTGTCAGGATCATTTGGTTTACCTGGAGTCGTTACACGAACAATGTTTGACTTGACACCGTAGGCATCGTTGACTGTCAATGTAAAGTTATTTGTATAAGTCGCCCCATCATTCAAGACACGACCAACAACAGTTGGATATAGAGTCTCAAAGGATTTTGTCAAATCTGCATTGAAAGCAGCCAAGGTCTCCTCAGTAGCCTTAAAGGTTACAGTGTGACTAGCTTTGTCATAGCTTGTTTCAAAACCTTTGCTTGCAGCCTTGGTCGCTTCCAAATCAAACTGATAGCCCGTTGGAAGTGGATCTACCAATACAAACGAAGTTGTTTTTGGACGCCCTGCAGTTAAAGCTTCCGTTTTCAACTCAAACTTCACTACAGACTGCTTAGCAACGAGAGTACGATCGATATCTACACCATCCTCATTCTTAATTTCTTTATTAATTTGAGGTTGCGCCAACAAGCTATTATAATGGAAGTGTACTGTCGGCACCGCTGGAGGAGTCGGTAGCTGTTTAGGAGTTGGTGCTAGCGGCGGAGTTGGCAATGGATCATAGTTTGGCTCTTCTGGTTTTGATGGCTCTGGTTGATCTGGAGTTTTTACCGGCGGAGTTGGCTCATTTTCGTAGCTTGGTGCTACTGGAGCCGGTTCCAATGGTTTTTCTGTCTCATATGTTGGCTCTTCTGGTTTTGATGGCTCCGGTTGATCTGGAGTTTTTACCGGTGGAGTTGGCTCATTTTCGTAGTTTGGTGCTACTGGAGCTGGTTCCAATGGTTTCTCTGTCTCATATGTTGGCTCTTCTGGTTTTGATGGCTCCGGTTGATCTGGAGTTTTTACTGGTGGAGTTGGCTCATTTTCGTAGTTTGGTACTACTGGAGCTGGTTCCAGTGGTTTCTCTACTTCATAAGTTGGAGCTTGTGGTGCAGTTGGTTCTACTGGCGGAGTTGGTTTTTCCTTAGTAATTTTCGGAACGTTGACGGCACGAATCTTACCATTGAGTGAGTACCAGATGTTTGGTCTTTTNCCTGTATCAACCGCCATAACTGGATCAGAAGGAACTACTAGGGTCGCAGAAATGGCACCAACAGTAACACGGTTAGTTGAACCAGACATGCTGATTGCTCCTGCACCATACCAAGAGTTTGGAGCATCTGATGAATCCCAACCTGAACCAGGTTGACCATTTGGATACATAGTCCAACGAGATCCACCTTGGTCTTTTTTAAAGTTCAAGGTTTCTGTGGCATAAATCTTTCCGTCTTTTTCTCCAACAGATGAACCGGAAATTTTAATAAAGTTACCAGTGTAATCCTTGGCCATCTCAATAGAATTATTTTCTCTATTTAGAGATGCTACTGAAAGAAGGGCATTGTCAAAATTAATTGGTTGGTCATTTTCATCATAGAAGGTAAATTCATTTTTAATGAAAATTGAAGTCCCTTTTTCAACATCACCAGTGTAAGCAGAAGCAAAGACACCCAAAGTTGGGTCACTAAAGATTCCCAACCAAACTTTTCCACTAGGATTTTTAAATTGAGAAGAAGGATCTACAGTATATTTGTAAACAATCTTGGAAATCTTTTTACCATTGTAGTATGAATTTTGAAGGTTGGTATAAGTTGCAGTTACGCTTTGCCCACGTTCTAGAAGAACAGAGCCCCATTTAACTTCTGTTTTATTCCCTACATTGGTGGTCCAGTCAGATTTGTCTCCAATATTACCATACAATTCCACCGAAGAAGCGGTAGCACCGTTTTCCAAGTTCTTGACATTTAGATTGTCTAACTGAAGATTTTTCTTGCCATATTGGACTGTGTCTTTCTTAAAAGCTTCATCAACTGCTGCTGCAGTGAGAAGTTTTCCTTCCGTTTTGAGATCAAGTTGAGCATTCGGTTCTAAATCGTAAACCAAGCTCTGAGCAGATGGCTTAGACAAGTAACCATCTTGATCTTTATTCTTTTCAAGTTCTACAAGGGCCGCCTTAATTTTAGCCTGCTCATCTTTATAAGCCTGCAACTTAGCCGGATACTCAGCCAACTCTTTCTTATATTTGGCAAGATCAGCTTCATATTTAGCTAATTTTGCTTCATAGTCAGTTTTAGCCGCGGCATTCCGTTGCTTGATTTCTTCGTTTTCAGCTTGGAGCGCTGCATTTTTAGCTGTGTTTTCTTCAACAGCCTTCTCATAAGCTGCTTTAGCATCAGCATTTGCCTTTTGAACACGAGCTAGTTCTGTCTGATAAGCCGCTAACTTAGTTTGGTAGTCTGTTTCGTTAGCTGCATTCGCTTGTTTGACTGCTGCCAAGTCTTTTTCGTATTGTGCTATTTTAGCCTCATAAGTTGCCTTGGCTGTTTCATTTCGTTGTTTAATAGCTTCATTTTCAGCTTGGATAGCATTGTTTTTAGCTGTGTTTTCTTCAACAGCCTTTTCATAGGCTATTTTTGCATCAGAATTAGCCTTTTGAACACGTGCCAATTCTGTTTGATAAGCTGCTAATTTAGCTTGATAATCAGCATCATTATCCTCTTTAGCTTTCTTAGTAGCTGCAAGGTCTGCTTCATACTGCTTCATCGCTGCTTCATAATTCGCTTTTGCAGTTTCATTACGCTGTTTAATCGCTTCATTTTCAGCTTTAAGCGCTTCGTTTTTAGCTGTATTTTCTTTTACTGCTTTATCATAAGCCTCTTTAGCTTCAGCATTAGCTTTTTGTACTCGAGCTAATTCTGTCTGGTAAGCTGAAAGTTTATTTTGATAATCCTGTTGACTATCTTCATTTGCTTTTTTGACAGTTGCTAAATCTTTTTGATATTGTGCTAGCTTAGCCTCATATTCTGCTTTAGCTGTTGCATTAGCAGTGTTGATTTTTTCAACTTCTTCTTGATGACTTTTTAGATCTTTTTGGTACTTGTCATCCGCTGCTTTGTTTTCAGCATTGATTTTATCTGTTTCAGCCTGATGAGCTGCGACTTCTTTTTTATATGCTTCAGTTGTTGTCTTTACTTCTTCAGCCTGTTTAGCATAGTCGCTTTTAATCTCATCTTGTTTTTGAGCATTCTCTGTAGCAGTTGTGGCTGTTCCTTTGTCTTTTGTTTCATCTTGAACTACCTTAACTCCTGCAGATTTTGCATCAGCAACTGCTTTATCCAAATCAGCTGATGATACTTCTACTGGCAAAGCTGAGTCTTTAGAACCAGCCTTAGCTTGGCTTGCTTTGGCAACTTGGCTCATTTCACCCTGAGCTTCAGGTAGATTTGTGGCTGGGTTCCCTGTAGTAGCTACCTCAACTGTACTTGTACTAGTTGTCTCTGTAACTTCATCAGCAAATACTGCTTTGTCTGCAAAAGCAATCAAAGCAGTTCCTAAAACAGCACCACACAACGTTTTCGCAACTTTGCTTTTACGAAATCCATAGACTTCTTTTTTATTTTTCATTATAATCCTTTTCCTTATCTAAATTTAGTCGTTACTTTTCATATTAGCACTTTACAAAGCAGGATGCAAATATTTACTCTTTTTTTTTATTTATAGAAAAATTCCACCTATTTATAAATTAAATTAAAAAGAAGATGGTCACACCATCTTCCTTTAGTTAACTATTTATTTTTCAGTCAAGGCTGCCAATCCTGGAAGAACTTTACCTTCAAGGAGTTCCATTGATGCTCCACCACCAGTAGAGATCCATGAGAACTTGTCTGCACGGCCAAGGTTGATGGCTGCAGCAGCTGAGTCACCACCACCGATGATTGATTTCACACCTGGTTGTTTCACGATAGCATCCATGACACCGATTGTACCAGCTTGGAAGTCTGGGTTTTCAAATACACCCATAGGTCCGTTCCATACAACTGTTTTGGCACCAGTCAAAGCTTCGTCGAATTTAGCGATAGATTTAGGACCGATATCCAAACCAAGGAAACCTGGATCAACTGCTTCACCTTCAGTGTCTTTCACTTCAGTGTAGTCAGCAAATGCGTTTGCTTCTTTTGAGTCAACTGGCAAGATCAATTTGCCATTTGCTTTTTCAAGAAGAGCTTTTGCAACATCCAATTTGTCTTCTTCTACAAGTGAGTTACCAATTTCGATACCTTGAGCTTTGTAGAATGTGTAAGTCATCCCACCACCGATAAGCACTTTATCAGCTTTTTCAAGCAAGTTTTCGATGACACCGATCTTGTCAGATACTTTTGAACCACCAAGGATCGCTACGAATGGACGTTCTGGAGCTTCAACTGCTTCTTGGATGTAGGCAATTTCGTTTTCAAGAAGGAAACCAGCAACTGCTTTTTCAACGTTTGCTGAGATACCAACGTTAGATGCGTGTGCACGGTGAGCAGTACCGAATGCATCGTTTACGAAGATACCATCTCCAAGTGAAGCCCAGTATTTACCAAGTTCAGAATCGTTTTTAGATTCTTTCTTGCCGTCAACATCTTCGAAACGAGTGTTTTCAACCAAGAGAACTTGTCCATCTTCAAGAGCGTTAACAGCGGCTTCCAATTCAGCACCACGTGTAACACCTGGGATAAATTTAACTTCTTGTCCCAATTTAGCAGCCAAGTCAGCAGCTACAGGAGCAAGTGATTTACCTTCTTTGTCTGCTTCTTCTTTTACACGTCCAAGGTGAGAGAAGAGGATTGCACGTCCACCTTGTTCAAGGATGTACTTGATAGTTGGAAGAGCTGCAGTGATACGGTTATCATTGGTAATCACGCCATCTTTAACAGGTACGTTGAAGTCAACACGAACGAGAACTTTTTTCCCTTTCAAGTCAACGTCTTTAACAGTCAATTTTGCCATTAGATATGACTCCTTCTTTTTTTATACGTGTTAATTATATCACAAAATCCGCAAAAGAGATAGAAAAACCCTAAACTTTTCTTGTTCATTCTTCTATCTATTAACCTAAAAACCTAGGATTGCAGTGCGGGAAATAGTAATCTTCACATAATTCGGTTGGAATATTTTAGGCGAATTTCTTGATTGATCTGCCTAATTACTTCTACACTATCCTTTTTCTAAGATTTTAATCCTTAATATTCTAAACTCTACAGTCCTTCTTTTTGAATTGCTGGGTTTCTTATTATACAATATAACTAAAATAATTTCTTCAGTTTGTGCTATTTGAGATTAAAAGAAGGGGAATTGCTACCATGAAATTAGAAAGACTAATCTATATTTTACTGTCTCTTTTGAATAAGAAGAGAATAACAGCTAAAGAGATCGCAGAGAGGTTTGAAATATCTACTCGAACTGTATATAGAGACATGGATACACTCAGTTTAGCGGGGATCCCAATCTATTCGGAACGTGGAGATAAGGGAGGTTTCTATATACCGAGCGACTATAAGATAGACAGAAACTTTTTCACTGAGGAAGAGAGACAGTTTATCATTAATATGAGCCAAAATGTTAGTAAAATCGTTGGTCATTCAAGTCTTGACAGTATCGAACACAAGCTGTCTTCTCAAGAAATTACAAGAGCAAACAGTCCTTTTTACTTTGATCTCAGTTCCTGGACTCTTAATACAAATTATTTACTAGAAATTGAGGAAGCGATACAAACTGAACAGATGATTTCTTTTTCTTACTATTCGAAAAAACAAGAGAAAAGTCAGCGAACAGTTATTCCATACAGATTGATCTATAAACTGAATGCTTGGTATGTTATCGGTTACTGCTTAGAAAAATTAGATTTTCGTATTTTTAAATTAACTCGAATTCGTGAACTAGAACTAGTGGAGATAGAAGATAAACCATTCGATTATCCACGTTTATCTCAAGAAAAGTTAGAGCTTTTTTTAAATCCCCCAAAACATAAAGTGGAGGGGCAAAGAGAAGAAATCGAACTAGTTTTTACAAGATTTGCACTTCCAAAAATCTACGATTACTTCACGGAAGAAGAAATCAGAGTCGAGGACGAAATAATAAAAGTTCAGGCATTTAGAGCTTTAACTCCTTCGTTTTTTGATTTACTATTAAGTTTTGGTTATCAAGTAAAGGTCGTATCTCCAAGTCGCTTACAAAATCTACTGGTCAGTACTCTCAAAAAAAATCTTCAGCAATATGACAACCTGTAGTCATATTTCCTTTTGTATACTCTTAAGTGGGCAAAATATTTCGTGATATTCATCATAGCCCAATTATTTTACAGGAGGTTCCAAATGGATACAAAAACACTTGCAGAAAGCTATTTTACGGCAGTAAATGAGGGAGGCTGGGAAGATTTCGTAGCTGAAAACTTTGACTATGGCATGTGCGATAGTATAGAAATTCGACAAGGACGTGATGTTTATTTGCAAGGCGCAGGCCAATTCTATGCTTTGAGCCAGCATCTTGAAGTGAAGCAATTACTTGTTGATGGTCGAGCAGTCTCAGCTTTAAATCGCTACCGTCTACATTCTCCTCAAGGAAAAGAACTAGAGCTGGATGTCGCAGAATTTCTGAAATTTGATGAATTTGATAAATTAGTTGCATCCAATATTTATTTCGACACCTATCGTTTCCAAAAATTTATCCAAGGAATTGAATAACAAAAATCTAGCTTCAAATTTACTCTTCAATTTCAAAACTAAAAACAAGGCCTGACTAATCTACAGTCAAACCTTGTTTTTTATTTTTATGAGAAAATCCAAGATTCGTAAATCTGATTAGTCTTCTCTCTTCTTTCCAGCAAGCAAGCCGTAGCCACTCATTAGTCCGAGGAGTCCCAGCGCTACTAGACTAGCATCTCTTGTCGCTCCCGTATTTGGAAGCTCTTTACTTACTTCTTCAATTTTTGCTGGCGTTGCTGAGAGCGCTTGATCCCTTGTTTGTGAGACTTGCTCTTCTTTCGTTCCTACTTCGACAATTTCTGGAAGAGCTTCCTTGAGAACCTCAGTAGAATGAAGGGTGCGTTTGCCCTGAGCATCAACTTCTACAAAGCGACGAACTTGGCCTTCAACGCCTGCTTGAACTAGCTGGCGTTTGCCTTTGAGAAGGGCTGCATTTGGTCGTTCTTGACGTTCGAAGGAAACTGTTCCCTCTTCAACTTCCAGTTTCGGAGTTTCTAGAACTAAATCTTTCACACCTTCAGCTGGTTGGTTGCTTGATAGAACTTTTGTTCCAACTTCGGTGATTTCTGGGATTGCTTCCTTGACTACCTCAGTCGAACGAAGAGTGCGTCTACCTTGGGTATCTACTGCTACAAAGTGGCGAACTTGACCTTCAACTCCAGCTTGCACAACACGGCGTTGTCCTTTGAGAAATTCGGAGTTTGGTCGCTCCTGACGTTCATAGGCTGTTGTTTCAGTTTCAATAACTAGTTCAGGGAGGGCCTCAACCGTCGGGGCCACTTCATTTGGATCCATGCTACCAACATGATGGCTTTCTTCTGCAGGAGCTAGTTTCTTATTCAGCTTTTCTTTCATTTCTGAAAAAGCTTGTGGAGTTGGCATCTCTGAAGCTAATAAAGTTTCTGCTTGTTCAATCAACTCAGCTTTAGGATCTTTTTCACGGACAGATTCGAGCAAACCTTCCAATTCTTCTCTAGCTGTCTGATAACGTTGATTTCCATCCAAGTCCGCTCCAGCTTGTTTCAATTCATTCAAGGCTTTATTGACTTCTTCTTGACTGGCATCATGGTTTTCTGCTACAGCTTTCGCTACATTGAGCTTCTCTACTAGTGCTGCTTGTTTGTCCTCGCTTGAGAAGGTGTAGGCAAGGGTTGACTGACGGCCTTGGGCAGCAGTAATTTCTTGTTTGAGGTACTCGTCGTTGACAGCTGCTTTTGGAGAAACCAAGACATCGAACTCAGCTGTGTGTCCCTTGTAATGCAAGGTCAAGGTTTGTCGTCCAGTCTTTTGAGCATCGTAGCCTGTAATTTCAACACCTTGATCTGTAAAGGCATGGCTTTCTTCTGTCTCATCATCATAGAGAACGCCGAAGCGACCTTCTGCAAGATCCAGTTGATCTCCTACTAGATAGTCTGTTTTCGGTTTCTGAGTAATGTACAAGCCTGCTACTTCTTTCGGCTTCCCTTCATCTTGACCAGTCACTTGTACTTTTAAGTCACCAGTAACCGAAAGTCCAAGGTAGCTGACTGTGAGCTTTTGTTCCCCTTTTTGATGAGCGTCGTATCCAGAAACAGTCACACCTGAGTGAGTAAGGTTAATCAGCTCATCGGCTTGTCCCCCTTCGTACTGAACACGGAGGGTTCCGCCTCTGAGGTCAAGTTTTTCTCCCTCTTTGTAAACTATCTTCTTAGGTCCTTTTTCAAGGCTAACTGCAGCAATTTTTCTCTCATCCTGCGGAATCGCTACAGCCAAGGTGTTACTGATTTCTTTGCCAGGTAGTTGGGTACGATAGTAGAGGAGAGTTGGTTGCTTGTCAAAGCCCAATGGTGCTGTTGCCAAGTCGCCTCCAGTTTCAGACTTCAAGGTTGCAATTGGTGTTTGTGAATCTGCCTTGTCGTAAACGGTGATAGTTGCACCCGCTGGAACATCAGAGAAACCAAGTTGAACTTGGTGGTTTCCAAGTGAACGGGCAGCTACCTTAGCCATTGGAATATTTTGACTTTCTGTGTCCAAGGTTTCGTACATCTTCCAGTTGTAGATACGAATGGCCTTCCAAGGTGTCCCATTATCTGAAGTGATAACTTTTAGGCGCCAGTCTTGGGCAGTGATTGGTTTGTCAAGAGTGATATCTGTCACGTGTGCTTTGTTGCCACGGACTTCCTTAGCTAGTTTCCACTCACCATCTGTATCCTTGTAGTAAAGATCAAAGTCCTTGGTGTTCATCAAACCATCGTTGACAGACTCACCACCAGCTCCCGCATGATCCATGACCCATCTAACAACGGTACGTGACTTGGTCAAACGAATATCCACACTACCGCTCAACTGAGCTGAAGACCACTTGTCTGACAGACTTGTAATCGTACCATTCAACATGCCTTCGATGCCTTCCCCGCCTTCAGTATTTGGGAAAGTGCTACCAATAACCGTTGCCCCTGGAACAATATTTTCAGCCAAAGGTCTTGGGAGAGTTGTATCCTGAACAGTCATGCCCCAGTTGAATGACGCAGTTGCAGCCTCAGAACGGAGTCCATTTTTACCAACTGCAACGACTTTCAATTCCTGAGTCGTACCAGTCGCATTAGCAGAACGGCTAACTTTTGGCAAGTAGATGGTTGAAGCAGATGAACCCGTCAACAAACGCCAGTTGTCACCGTCTTTTTCATAGACTTCATAGAAATCTGCATCTTGGTTACCCGTAAATTGAACAACTGCTTCAGCTTCTTGAGCATTCTTAAGAGATTGTTTCACTACTGAGAGACCTGTAGGTGCTTGTGGCGCTTGGTGATTGTCCGAGATAGTTAATTGTCCTAGGTTGAACTGGTAATCTTTTACAGAACCTTCATGCTCGAAGAAGAGTTTGACTGCATAGATGGTTTTTCCAGCTAGTGAGCTAAGGTCAAATTCTTCATTCTTCCAGTCATCAGATAAAGTCAGTTCTTTCCATGCAGCTGCATCCTCAAATTTGTAGTCTGGAGTTGTAGAGAAGGCCATATAAACTTTAGAGCCTTTTCCTCCCTTATGGGCAACACGAAGTTTGGTGTTTTCAGTTACTTCTAGTTTGGTAGAATACAAATTCACATCCTGGTCTGTCTTACCAGCTACATCACCAGAGAATTTAAGAGAGTTCCCACCATTATAGGCATCTGTAAAATCATATTCTGCACGAAGTTTTTCACCTGTCGAAGTCTGCCACCAGCGCCATGTTGGCAAAACACCTGAAACAGAACGGTAGTTCCACTCAGAATCCTTAGAAACTTTACCCTCAACAAACCATTTTCTACCATGACCTGTATTAAAAGAGGTGGTGAAGGTACGTCCTACTGCTGGTGTACGGTCAGCAACTAAATTGGCAATTCCATACCACTCTTTGTCAGCTGGTTTTTGAGCCGTTGGATCTCCTTGGTAACCTGTAAAGAAGATGTCTTCGTTCTTGTGGTAGTCTTCGCCTGTTTTTCCTAGACTGGTAATCGTATCTGGTGCAAAAAGTCCAAGTGACAAACGCAACTTGCCTTTTTCATCTAAGAGGGCATCCCATTTGACTTTGGTCTTATAAGAGCCACCTTGTTGCAATTCCAAGCCTGCAAAGACATCATATTGACTACGCTCTAGCCATTTGGCCATCTCTACGGAGTGGTCATTCTTTTCCTTGTTCCAGTTGAAATTGGCAAAGAATTGATCCGCAGGGACCTTGTCTCCTTCTTTTTGCATGAACTGGTAGTTGTAATCACCTAGACCATCTTCGTGGTAACGACCGTATTTGTAGGTCATGGCATCGTACCAAGCATACTTGATTGGGTGGTTGACCTTAGCTGCATATTCTTTTGTATAGAGCATGAATTGGCGCATTTTTTCACCAAGAGGTGCTACCAATTCCCCCGTTGTTTCCTGATTAATGAAGTAACCATCAAAGCCATAGTACTTAGCAAGATCGACAAGCTTTCGTGCGATAGGGAAGGTGCCATCTGCATCTTGTTTCAAGGCAGCTGCAAATTTCTCTTGGTCGGCAATGCTGTTAGACCAGTTGAAAAAGAGTGTTCCATAAACGGGAACTCCGTTGCGGTGCCCGGCATCAATGACATCTGGAGTTGGAACTAGACCTTCCCAGAAGACCATTGAATCCAAGTATTGCCAGTAATCAAAAGCGTAGGCCTTGAATTCTTCTCCACCTACAGAAGCGTGGTCTTTGGCCTTTGAGTTGGTATTTGCTAGCGCCTGAACCTTGGCTCTTCTGCTTGCTTTTTCATTGACCAACTGCCCTCTGTGGCGCTTGGCGAGTTCAACTGAGGAACGGTTAATAGGATCATCCTCACGCGCACCCGGTTCCCATTTCAACAAATCCTCCCATGTATCAAATTTGATTTCTTTTGGTCGGAGACTCTTTTCTTCATTTTTAGGAACGTCTGCTAGAGTCGGTTTGTCGGCTTTCTTCTCAGTCACTTGAGGAGCTTCCGCTGGTTTGACTTCTTCTTTTTCAGTTGGTTGAGCAGGTTTTTCAGTTTTATCTGTCAGAGCTGGCTTCGCTTCTTCTTTTTCATTAACCAGATCCGTTATTGCTGGAGTGTTTTCTGAAATTGGTTGCTCAGCTACTTTGTTCTCTGTTTCCTCTAATTGTTTTTCAAGGGCTGCAGTATCTGGATTAGCTGTTTCACTAGCGCTTGTAGCTTGGGCGCTCGTATTTGCAGCTGTTTCAGGGACTGCGACTTGTTCGGCAAGAGCTGGGCTCGCAAATAGAGCTGAACCAATCATCAAGGAACAAGCCCCGATTGACAGCTTACGAATACTGTAACGGCAACGTTTTTCAAAAAATAGATTTTTCATCTTATCCTCCTAATAAAATATAAAGTAAGCGCTTTACTTTTTGATAAAAAGTAACTGTTCTCAGTGCACACCACCAGAACAGGATCATCTTCATTTTATCCTATATGAAAGCGATGTCAATCTATTTAACATAAAAACTATAACTAGGATAATAATCAGTAAAATTTGGACACAATCCTATAAATCATCTATCTTAAAGGGAATCTATCTCTCATTTTAAAAGAAAGTTCTTGTTTCTTATGAAAATTTCAGCTAAACACTTGTGAGATTTACTTTTATCCTTTAAAATAGAATAGGAGGAATTCCGTTATTATTTTTCGGAGGAAAAAGAAATGTCCATTAATTGGCAGGAAATTTTATTTCACTTTTTAGGAGGTCTAGGACTGTTTTTATACAGTATCAAGACCATGGGAGACGGTTTGCAACAAGCTGCTGGAGATCGCCTTCGTTTTTACATTGACAAGTACACTAGCAATCCCTTTTTAGGTGTTCTAGTCGGGATTGTCGTGACTGCCCTGATTCAGTCAAGTACAGGGGTTACAGTTATCACGGTTGGGCTAGTCAGCGCTAGTCTTCTAACCCTTAGACAGGCTATCGGAATTATCATGGGAGCTAACATCGGAACCACCGTTACTTCCTTTATCATCGGTTTCAAGCTTGGTGAGTATGCTTTGCCCTTGATTTTCCTTGGAACCATGTTCCTCTTCTTTACAAAAAACAGAACAGCAAACAATATCGGTCGCATCCTGTTTGGTGTTGGGGGAATCTTCTACGCCCTTAACCTCATCAGTGCCGGTATGAGCCCACTTAAAGATTTACCACAATTCAAGGAGTATATGGTCACTTTGGGACAAAACCCCATTTTAGGAGTGGTGGCCGGTGCAGTGATTACCGTCCTCATCCAGGCTTCCTCGGCTACAATCGGGATTTTGCAAGGCCTCTATGCAGGTGGGTTCCTTGATCTTAAAGGTTCACTACCAGTTCTTTTCGGAGATAATATCGGGACAACCCTAACAGTTATCATCGCAGCAGCTGGAGCCAATGTCTCAGCGAAACGCGTTGCAGCAACCCACGTTACCTTTAACGTTTTAGGAACTATTCTTTGCTTAATCTTATTAGGCCCCTTTACTGCTATGATCGAGTACTTCCAGGCACTCCTTCATCTCTCACCTGAGATGACCATCGCCTTCTCTCACGGTGCCTTTAACGTAAGTAACACCATTGTACAATTTCCATTCATCGGAGCCTTGGCCTACTTTGTAACCAAGCTCATCCCTGGTGAAGACGAGGTTGTCAAGTACGAGCCCCTCTATCTCGACGAGCAACTTATCCAGCAATCTCCTTCTATCGCTCTAGGAAATGCTAAAAAAGAACTTTTGCACTTGGGGAACTATGCAGCCAAAGCTTTTGACCTTTCTTATACCTATATCATCGGTTTGGATGAAAAGGTAGCTGAAAAAGGACACAAGACAGAGGAAGCCATCAATACCATCGATGAAAAACTCACTCGTTACCTCATCAGACTCTCAAGCGAATCCTTGAGTCAAAAGGAAAGTGAAGTCTTGACTAACATCCTTGATTCATCTCGTGATTTGGAACGGATTGGGGACCACGCAGAAGGCTTGCTCAACCTAACAGACTACCTCCAACGTAAGAATGTTCAATTTTCTGATGCTGCTTTAGAGGAATTAGCTGAGATTTATCAAGCAACAACTGCATTTATCAAGGATGCCCTTGATAGTGTGGAAAACAATGATATTGAAAAAGCTCAGAGTCTGATTGAACGTCATAAAGAAATCAACAATATGGAACGCGTTCTCAGAAAGACCCACATCAAACGCCTTAACAAGGGTGAGTGTTCTACACAAGCTGGAGTCAACTTTATCGACATCATTTCCCACTACACTCGTGTGTCTGACCATGCTATGAACCTAGCCGAAAAGGTCATTGCTGAACAAATCTAATAACCTAAAAGCTATCCTGAATGGGATGGCTTTTTTCGTCTCCTAATTAAGAATTTCTTTTGAAACATATAAAAAATACTTTGATTCACAATGGAATCAAAGCATTTTAAAGAGTTCTCCAAACATGATAGCAGAAACTGCAGTGCCCCTATACTTGGCTTCTTCTCTTTTGATAAAGCGCGCCAAGTTGATCAACTCAGGTGCTGGGTGTTTGGGATTGATGAGCAATTCACGGGTGACCAGTCCTGAAAGTCGGACTGCTAGTAATTGCTCATTTGTAGTGGGTAGTTTTTTAGCAGTCTCTAGGAGAGCAGCAACTAAATCTTCACTCAAGCCCTGACGAGCATGGTTGTAGAGATCTCTTATAAGGCTTTCTAGGTTTGGTTCTGCCATCCCGACCACCTCCCTTATGCTTAATAATGTTTAATCAAATCAACCGTTGAACGATCCAATTTTTTCACCAAGGCTTGCAAGAAAGCTTGAGCTTCTAGGAAGTCATCCATCGCGTAGAGAGTTTGGTGAGAGTGGATATAACGAGCGCAGACACCGATGGTTGTTGATGGGACACCACCATTTTTCAGATGAGCTGCTCCAGCGTCTGTTCCACCTTTTCCACAGTAGTATTGGTACTTGATACCTGCTTCTTCAGCCGTTGTCAAAAGGAAATCCTTCATACCTGGGAGGAGCAAGTGACCTGGATCGTAGAAGCGAATCAAAGTTCCGTCCCCAATTTTGCCTTGACCACCATAAACATCACCAGCAGGTGAACAGTCAACAGCTAGGAAAACTTCTGGATCAAACTTAGTTGTAGAAGTATGAGCGCCACGAAGACCAACTTCTTCTTGGACGTTCGAGCCAAGGTAGAGTTCATTTCCGAGTTTTTGACCTGACAAAGCTTCAGCTAGCTCGCTTACCATGAGGACACCGTAGCGATTGTCCCAAGCTTTTGAGATGATATTTTTTCCATTGGCTGTCAAGATCGCTAAGCTATCTGGTACGATGGTATCACCAGGACGGACTCCAAAGCTTTCTGCTTCAGCCTTATCCGCGAAACCACCATCAAAGATAATATCTGAAACAGCTGGCATGCTTGGTCCACCTGTTCCACGTGTCAAATGTGGCGGAACAGAGCCTGAAATCACAGGAATTTCACGACCGTCACGAGTAAAGAGTTTAAAGCGTTGGCTACTAACCACCATGGGATTCCAACCACCGATTTCAACCACACGGAAGGTACCATCTGGCTTAATCTCGCTGACCATAAAACCAACTTCGTCCATGTGAGAAGCGACCAAGACGCGTGGTGCTTCCGCAGCTTCTGAATGTTTAATTCCGAAAATACCACCCAAGCCATCTGTCACTACTTCATCCACGTGCGGTGTCAACTTCTCACGAAGATAAGTCCGGACAGGTGCTTCATGACCTGAGATCGCAGCAAGCTCTGTTACTTCTTTGATTTTTGAAAATAATGTTGTCATATCAGTTCCTTCTTTCTGTCCTCCATTTTACCACTTTTTATAGGAGAAGGATAGTAGGAAATTGGATTAGTTTTTACTAGTTTATCCTGTAAAAGAGAGGGGCAGATGTAATTTCAGAAATTTTTCTTTCTTTTTACATTAAATTGTCAGAAAATTTATTGACAGATTAAAGAAATCGTGTTACATTATCTCCAAGGGTATTTTTATACCAAATCTACATGAAAGGACGGGGCATGAAACTTTCTCATATTTTAACAGGCTTACTTCTACTCCTAGTCTTTCTCTCCATCACCATTGGAACCAGTGATTTTTCTTGGGAAAAATTCTTTGCTTTTGACCAACAGACTTGGCTTCTCTTTCAAGAGTCGCGTCTTCCAAGAACTATCAGCATTCTCCTTGCAGCCTCCAGTATGAGCATGGCAGGACTCCTCATGCAGACCATTACTCAAAATCAGTTTGCTGCCCCAAGCACAGTCGGAACGACAGAAGCCGCCAAACTGGGAATGGTGTTGAGCCTCTTTGTCTTTCCGTCTGCGAGTCTGACCCAAAAGATGCTCTTTGCTTTTGGCTCATCCATCTTATTTACCCTCTTCTTCCTGGCCTTTATGACTATTTTTTCTGTAAAGGAAAGGTGGATGTTGCCCTTAATTGGGATTATCTATAGTGGGATTATCGGTTCTGTCACAGAAGTTATCGCCTATCGTTTCAATCTGGTTCAGAGTATGACGGCCTGGACCCAGGGCTCCTTCTCCATGATTCAGACCCATCAGTATGAGTGGCTCTTCTTAGGCCTCATTATCCTGATAGCCGTTTGGAAATTATCCCAAACCTTTACCATCATGAATCTGGGTAAGGAAACCAGTGAGAGTTTGGGGATTTCTTACTCCCTACTTGAAAAGCTGGCCCTATTTCTAGTGGCGCTAACGACAAGTGTCACCATGATTACCGTGGGTGCCTTGCCATTTCTCGGGGTCATCGTTCCCAATCTTGTCCGCAAGCGCTATGGAGATAATCTGAGCCAAACTAAACTCATGGTCGCTCTGGTCGGAGCCAATATGGTTCTGGCCTGCGACATCCTCTCTCGAGTCTTGATTCGGCCCTATGAGCTGTCTGTCAGTCTCCTACTAGGAATCATCGGTAGCCTCGTCTTTATCCTACTTCTCTGGAGAGGGGGACAAAAAGATGCAGTTTAAAAGCAAACATACCAAGCTCTTCTGCCTTCTCATTATTCTGGCCATCGGAGCTTGTCTCCTCTACTTTTGGCCCATCACTCAGCTGTCTGCCTTTGCCTGGAAGCTACGTTCCCAAAAAATCATCGTTTATCTCTTGGTAGCTATCGCGACAGGGATTTCGACCATTAGTTTTCAAACCCTGACGGAAAATCGCTTTCTGACGCCAAGTATTTTGGGAATCGAATCCTTCTATGTCTTGCTACAAACCCTGCTACTGATATTTGAAAGCAAATTTCTACAGCTTGGGAAGTCTCCTATCTTAGAATTCCTAGTCTTACTTCTTGTCCAATCTCTCTTCTTTCTCGCCTTACAAGGCTACTTGAAGACGCTGATGAAGCAAGATCTGGTCTTCATTCTGCTAATCTGCCTAGCCCTCGGAAGTCTCTTTCGAAATATCAGTACCTTCCTCCAAGTTCTGATGGATCCAAATGAATACGATAAACTGCAGAACAGTCTCTTTGCCTCCTTTCAGCATCTCAACACTTCCATCCTAGCCATCGGTTCTCTGATCATCCTTTCCTTGACAATCTTTTTCTTTCGAAAAGCAGTCATTCTGGATGTCTTGCACCTGCAAAGAGAAACGGCCCAGATCCTGGGACTCGATGTTGAAAAAGAACAGAGAGAACTCCTCTGGGGCATCGTGCTTTTGACCTCAACAGCCACTGCCTTGGTAGGGCCTATGGCCTTCTTCGGCTTTATGCTGGCCAATCTTACCTACCTAATCGTCAAAGATTATCGGCACAAGTTGCTCTTTATCGTAGCCATTCTGATTGGATTTATTAGTTTGACCTTGGGGCAAGCCCTTATCGAACGAGTCTTTGCACTAGAAATTCGCATCAGCATGATTATCGAGAGTGTGGGTGGTCTCTTATTCTTTATCTTACTTTACAGGAGGGCGCGTCGGTGAAACTGGAAAACATTGACAAATCCATTCAAAAACAGGATATTTTGCAAGACATTTCCCTTGAAGTCAGTCCTCAGAAACTGACAGCCTTCATTGGTCCAAATGGTGCTGGAAAATCAACTCTTCTCTCCATCATGAGCAGACTGACCAAGAAAGATCAGGGAATTCTCAGTATCAAAGGCCGTGAAATCGAGAGCTGGAATTCCCAAGAACTGGCCAAAGAACTCACCATCCTAAAGCAGAAGATCAATTACCAAGCCAAATTGACTGTAGAAGAACTGGTCAGCTTTGGACGTTTTCCCTACAGTCGTGGTCGACTGAAGGCAGAGGACTGGGAAAAAATCCGAGAAACCATGGACTATCTGGAACTGACCAACTTAAAAGACCGCTACATCGATAGTCTGTCTGGCGGACAGCTCCAACGTGTCTTTATCGCTATGGTACTGGCCCAAGATACAGACTTTATCTTGCTGGACGAACCGCTCAACAATCTCGATATCAAGCAAAGCGTCAGCATGATGCAGATCCTTCGGCGACTGGTGGAGGAACTTGGCAAAACCATTATCATCGTCCTACACGATATCAACATGGCTAGCCAGTATGCGGATGAAATTGTTGCCTTCAAGGACGGTCAAGTCTTTTGCAAGGGAACGACTGCTCAAATCATGCAGGCTGACCTGCTCAGTCAACTCTATGAGATTCCCATCACGCTAGCGGATATCAATGGCAAAAAGATCTGTATCTATAGCTAGCTATTCTGAACTCATGATAGAGAACCCTCTGTCTCTTAGCTAACAAGCCTATCTAAGAGACTCCCTACATCGTTATCACTTTTTAAAAAGGAGAAATCATGAAAACATCCCTTAAACTTTATCTCACTGCCCTAGCTGCCAGCTTCTTGCTCTTACTTGGTGCATGTAGTACAAATACAAACTCAAGCACTAGCCAGACAGAGACAAGTAGCTCTGCTCCAACAGAGATAACCATTAAAAGTTCACTAGATGAGGTCAAACTTTCAAAGGTTCCTAAAAAGATTGTGACCTTTGACCTTGGTGCTGCGGATACTATTCGCGCTTTAGGTTTTGAAAAGAATATCGTCGGAATGCCTACAAAAACTGTTCCGACTTACCTAAAAGATCTTGCGGGAAATGTCAACAATGTGGGTTCCATGGTTGAGCCAGACCTAGAAGCCATTGCTGCTCTTGAACCAGACCTAATTATCGCTTCACCACGTACCCAAAAATTCGTAGACAAGTTCAAAGAAATTGCTCCAACCGTGCTCTTCCAAGCAAGCAAGGACGACTACTGGACTTCTACCAAGGCTAACATCGAATCCCTAGCAAGCGCCTTTGGCGAAACAGGTACACAGAAAGCCAAGGAAGAATTGGCTAACCTAGACAAGAGCATCCAAGAAGTCGCTACTAAAAACGAAAGTTCTGACAAAAAAGCCCTTGCTATCCTCCTCAATGAAGGAAAAATGGCTGCCTTTGGTGCCCAATCTCGTTTCTCTTTCTTGTACCAAACCTTGAAATTCAAGCCAACTGACACTCAATTTGAAGACTCTCGCCACGGACAGGAAGTCAGCTTTGAAAGTGTCAAAGAAATCAATCCTGACATCCTATTTGTCATCAACCGTACCCTTGCCATCGGCGGGGACAACTCAAGCAACGACGGCGTCCTAGAAAATGCCCTCATCGCTGAAACTCCTGCCGCTAAAAATGGTAAAATTATCCAACTAACACCAGACCTCTGGTATCTAAGCGGAGGCGGTCTTGAATCAACCAAACTCATGATTGAAGACGCACAAAAAGCTTTGAAATAAACAAGAAAACCCAACATCAGGTGATGTTGGGTTATTTTTTTTCTTGATTTCGTCTGAGGGAAAAGTGATCTGGGACAGGATCTTTTCCTATTGGCGACCAGGGATGGCAACGTAAAATTCGAGCCAAGCCCATCAAGACACCCTTGAAGCCATGTTTTTCAATAGCCTGAATCATGTAGTTGGAACAAGTAGGTTCAAAACGACATGAGGGCGGAAAGGCTGGCGAGATAAAACGTTGGTAAAAACGTACTGGCGCTATTAAGATGCGTTTCATTATTTCTTGGTTACAGCCATAGTGTGTAGTTGGCTGATTTCTTTTTTATTAAGGCGACGGGATTCTCCTGGACGAAGACCTGTCAAGTCTAGGTGTCCAAAACGTGTCCGAGACAACTTATCCACTTGAAGACCGACAGCTTCAAACATCTTTTTAACCTGATGGTTACGTCCTTCATGGATGGTCAACTGTACCACAGAGCGATTTTTAACTGGATCCACTTTGAGAATTTCATAAACAGCTGGCTTGGTTTTCTTGCCATCAATCTCAAGACCGCGGGTCAAGGGGCGGAGATTGTCCTTATTAGCCACACCTTTAACACGCGCGACATAGACCTTGTCAATCTCATTACGGGGGTGAATCATTTCATCTGTAAAGTCCCCATCATTGGTCAAAATCAAGACACCTGATGTATCCCAGTCCAAACGTCCAACTGGGTAAATGCGTTCTTTGACATTAGGCAAGAGATCCACAACAGTCTTGCGGCCCTTATCATCTGTCACACTGGAAATCACTCCGCGTGGTTTATTGAGCAAGTAGTAGACCTTTTCTTCGTTGTAGATAGGCTGGCCTTCAACTTCAACCTTATCACCAGCCTTGATAGTCGTTGCGAGTTCACGTACCACTTGGCCGTTGACGGTTACCAAGCCTTGCTTGATCAACTCTTCTGCTTTTCTCCTACTGGCCACACCTGCGTGGGCAATATATTTATTGATTCTCATCTTCTTCTATCCTTTCACCAAATAATTGGCTTTCTTGAGCTTGAATCTCAAGCTCATCAATCACTGGCAGTTCTTCCAAATGGTTAATCCCCATGTAATCTAGGAAATAATCCGTAGTCACATAGAGATTAGGGCGGCCCAAAACTTCTTTTTTCCCATCTTCTCTTATCAATTCAAAAGCTTGTAGCTTAGCTAGAGCTCCACTAGAATTGACCCCACGAATAGCATCAATCTCAATTCGGGTAATCGGTTGCTTGTAGGCAATGATGGACAAGGTCTCAAGAGCAGCCCGAGACAAACTCTGGTTGATAGGCGCCTTGGAGTATTCCTTCAAAATCGCTGCAAATTGAGGTTTAGTGACCAATCTGTATGCACCACCTGTCTCGATCAGAGACAAGCTCGACTCTTGGTCTTTTTCATACTTCTGGGCTAATTTTTCTAAACTCTGTTGGATGCCTGTCGGTGGAAGTGAGAGGAGTTCAGCCAACTGACGAACCCGAATCCCATCTTCACCTGCCACAAACAAGAGCGCTTCTATTTCTGCTAAAGTACTCATCTTTCCTCTCTATCAAGTCTAGCTTTGTGCCTCTTGATTTTCTTCCTTCTTTTCCATAAGATAGATATCTCCGAAACTCTCCTCTTGCACGAGGATCAATTCCTGAGTTTTGATTAACTCTAGGGTTGCCAAAAAGAGGGTAATAACCTCTTGAACATTCTGGGCTTCCTTGAACAAATCCTGCAAACGCAACTGGTCTTGTCCAGCCAAGGACTCTTTTACAATACCCATCATGTCCTCAATCTTATACTCATCCCGCAAAATGGTCGTATGGTTCTGAGCGAACTCCTCTTTTTTCTTGGCTAGTATATTTGAAAAAGCCAAAAAGAGGTCGATGGTCGTCCTATCATGCACAAGCTCCGCATCTTCGTAGATCAACTCTGTCGGCGCTTTGGAATAGTACTGGGCCCGATCTTGGTGCTTAGCCTCCAAGTGCTCACCCAAGAGTTTGAACTTGCGGTATTCTTCGATTTGGGAGAGAAGGTCCTGCTCCAGGTCATTCTCTAAGTCTGTCACTTCTGCTACCTTTGGCAAGAGCTTGCGGCTCTTGATCAGCATGAGCTGACTGGCCATGACCATATACTCGCCCGTCACTTCCAGACGCACGGCCTGCAGGGTTGAGACATAGGCTAGATACTGTTCGATGACCTCTGTGATTGGCACATCGTAAATATCCATCTGATACTTTGAGACTAGGTGCAAGAGCAAGTCCAGTGGCCCTTCAAAATCTTTTAATTTAATATCCATTATCTATATTTTTCTAAGGTCAGGACTGTTTTTAATCCTAATTTTTTTGCTATTTCATACAAATCGACCTTGTTTTCTATTTGTCTTAGAATAAACTGTTCCCTCAAGGCTTGGGCTGATAAGGTTGGGAAACCTTTCTCCTTGACAAAGGACTCTAGCTGTCGAAAAGCCCACTGACGAGAATAGGCTTTCCCTCCCCTTTCAAAAAGATAGATTTGCCCCATCAAGGGTTTCAATTCTGAAAGCAAGGTCGTGGGAATGGTGACAATCCTCTGTTGGGAAGCCTTATTAATTCGCAGCACCTGAAAATCCAGATTGATATCTGCAACCTTGAGGGTTAAAATCTCACTAGGCAAGAGCCCTAGCTCCAAGATAAGAAGCGCCAGCAAGCGTCCTTCTGGATAATTACTTTCCTGCCAAAAAGAGTCTAGGTCTAGAATTTCTGGTTTTTCAATCTTCTTTTCAGCTTGTTTGGCTAATTCCAAACGATAAAAACTGTCCTCTTCTCCTTTTCGATAGAGAAAGTAGAGAAATTGGTTACAGGCCGAAAGTTTTCGCTTCTGAGCGCTGATTTTTAGATTGGTTAGCTGGGCTTGGTAAATCTTAAGACTGGTCTCAGAAATCCGCTCACCCACAATGTCTAAAAATTGCTCCAGATCATACTTATAGGACTGCTTGGAATTGGCAGACAAGCCCTGCTTTCCCTCTAAAAAGGCTGAAATCCTATCTCTCATTTGCATCGAATCTCATATTCCTTACTAAAGTCATGTAAGAGAGCATTGACGGCCTTGAGGATAGACTTTCGCGTGATGATTCCTTGGAAAATTCCTTCATCATCTACGACTGGCAAGAAGGGTTCATCTACCAGTTTATGGAGGACCTCTGTGATGTTATAGTCTGGAGCGACAACTGCCACATCTGTCTTGGTCATATTGACGATATCTGTCGTTGCCATCTGCTCATCCGTCAAACCTTGCTCCATTTGATAAGCCAAAATGTCTCTCAGACCAATAGTACCGACAAAGCGTTTGTCAAAGGTCACAACAGGGATACGGGTATAGGTAATTTGACTCAACACTAAAATCGCATGGTCAGCGTTATGGGTATCGATCAAGGCTGCTAGATTCTCAGCAGGGGTAAGAAATGTCTCTTCCTGCTCCAATAAAAATGCTTCAAATTCTTTGGCAATCATCGAGCAAACTCCTTGGACAAGCCTGGATAAACCTCATGGTCACGTGTCAAAAAGTCTACTTTAAAATAGCTGTCATCAATCTCCACACGGGCATAGAGGCATTCTCTGATGGTTCCTCTTGGTTGGCTGATGGAGCCTGGATTTAAAAAGAGTGTTTTGCCTTCCATCCAAGCATTTGGCACATGCAAGTGACCATAGAGACAGATATCGGCATCTTCTTCCTGAGCCCAGTAGTCCAACTTTTGAAAGTTGAAATTGATATCAAACAAGTGTCCATGGGTCTGGATGATCTTGGTCGGACCAAGTTGAGTCACCAACCGTTCTGGGTAGCCAGCATAAAAGTCCATATTTCCTTTGACGACATGGATGCCTTCCCAGAGAGGAGAGTCTGGACGGAGTTCAGAGTCACCATCGTGAAAAATGGCATCGACTTTCCCCAGATAGCGGTCACGGATTTCTTCGACAATCAAGCTATCGCCATGGGAGTCACTCATTACAATGATGGTTTGCTTTGCCATGATGGAAATACCTCCAAAAGTTTCTTAACGGCTAAGGCACGGTGGGATTGGCTATTTTTTTCTTCAAGGGTTAATTCAGCTGAGGACTTGCCTGTCTCTCCCACAAGGAAGAGCGGATCATAACCAAAGCCATTTTCGCCCTTGGGCTCAAAGTTGATATAACCTGGCCAGTCAGCTTCAACAACCAAGCTTTCCTTATTTGGACTGGCTACAACTAGGGTTGTGTGGAATTGAGCCGAGCGGTCCTTGAGTTCAAAGACCATGGCCAATTCGTGCAAGAGCTTGGCATTGTTTTCACGATCAGTCGCTCCCACTCCTGCAAAACGGGCTGACCAGACTCCTGGCAAACCACCGAGGACATCGACTTTGAGACCAGAGTCATCTGCTAGCACCATCTTGCCTGTTAATTGGGAAATGGTTTCTGCCTTAAGGCGGGCATTTTCTTCAAAGGTCATGCCTGTTTCTGCTACTTCAGGTAGATCTGGATAGTCATTGAGATTTTCCACGTCGTAGCCTAACTTGTCAAAGATAGCTCGGAATTCCTTGGTCTTGCCTTCGTTGCGAGTTGCAATCAATAAGGTTTCTCTAACCTTGCTAGTTTCAAAGAAGGCTTCTACATCGACTCCTTCTTTAGGCAATTCGACATGCAAAAGCTGTCCATTTTCAACCAAGAGCAGGGCTCCCTGACGTTGGATGACTTCCAGATTGCGACCTACTTCAGCATTTAAAATCTCAACGATAAAGGAGAGCAGACGGAAGTTAGAAGACCAGCGCATCACCGTTATCGTAATCGGAAAGCCGTTTTTCTCGTCACGAAAAATCCGCGCTAAATCCATAAAATCAAGCTCGAGAGGATCTTTGATGAGGCTGTAGATACCTCCATAGACATCCCAGACACCGACATACCAGTCCTGGTCATCCTTGTATTCATAAATTTTGTTCGTCATAAAGTTACATGCTCCACATGAATCTCTTTTTCCAGCCATTCTGCTCCAATCTGAGCAAAACTTTGGCTATTGGCTGTTGTGTAAAAACGATGTTGAAGAGGTCCCGCATCTCGGCTACGATTGATTTCAAAATAGTTCAGCAAAACCGAGATATCCCGTACACACTCTGCCCCACTATCGATGAGCTGAACCTTTGGTCCCATGACATTTTGGATGATAGGGCGAAGGAGTGGGTAATGGGTACAACCCAAAATCAGGCTATCCACCTTTCCAACCAAGGGACGCAGGGTTTCATAGACCACTTTCTTTGTTACACTGGTTGACAGGGCACCAGACTCCACCAAGGGGGCAAACTTGGGACAGGCCAAACTCTCCACCTGTAAGTCCGGATCCAGATCATGGATTTTCTGACGGTAGATATCTGATTGGACCGTCATGGGGGTTCCAATTACTCCGATTTTCCCACCTTGACTGGACTTGATGGCTGCCGAAGCTCCCGGCAAAATCACACCTAGGACAGGAATATCTAGTTGGGCCTTGATTTCTTCCCAGACGACCGCAGTCGCAGTGTTACAAGCAATGACAATCATTTTGACATCCTTGGTCAAGAGAAAGTTGACCAACTGCCAAGTATATTCACGAATTTGCTCAGCAGGACGGGGACCATAGGGCGCCCGTGCCGAATCTCCAATATAGACGATTTCTTCATGGGGAAGCTGGCGCATGAGCTCACGAACAACGGTTAAGCCACCGACACCCGAATCCAAAAAACCAATTGGTCGATTATCCATACAGTCTTCTTTCTAGTCTTTTTTCTGATTGATAGTTCATCATAATTACTCGTCCTAAATGAACGGATAGACAGCTTGATAGAATGGCAACTGCCTCTCTTTTAATCATAATCAAATATCAATAGAATGCAAGGAAAAAGTCTTATCCTTGAGAACTATTGAACATAGTGAGAAGTCTGGAACTTTCATCCCAGACTTTTCCTATTTATTTTTTCTTTTTATTGTTAGCAAGGGCTGCTTTTTGTTGGCGGATGATTTGGTGGTAAACTTGTTGTACCTTGGCTTCGCTTGGCTTTTGACCATTTGCGCTCAAGAGAGCACGAACCGCCTCAGCGTTCAAACGTGGGTTGTCTGCAAATTCTTTTTCGATTTGCTTACGAACCAAGTACATCCCTCCAAGAGCTCCTCCTAGAAAAGCTAACACAATCAAGATAATTGCTAAAAGTAAATCCATTCTTTTTCTCCTGTTTCTTTTTGAGTCTTCTATATTATACCATAAAGTGACTTTCCTGACTAGTTTGTTTTACGCTTTCAAGAGGGGGTTAAGCCAATTCTAAGCTAGTCTAACAATCAGATTGAACTATGAAATTACGAATAATTCCACCCTTTCCTCTCTTTCTTCTACTTTTTTAAGAAAAAGCAATCTCAAATATGTTTTTCACCAAAAACCTCTTGACAAATGCTAAGCGACCATTAGAATGGGAGGTGAGGAGATAAATAGAAACAAAATAAACGGAACTGCTTTATAAAATATAAGCGGTTTCTAATATACAAAGGAGGGTTTTATGAAAAAATACTTTTGGGAGAAATCCTGTCGCTATAGCATCCGCAAGCTGACGGTTGGGGCTGCTTCTGTTTTACTAGGGGCCGTTTTTCTAGTAAACCACACTGTAGCCGCAGACAGTGTTGAGGTCAAGCAAACTGAACCAACCTCTGTCGAAGCTATCACTAAGCCTGATAGTGAACCCAAAGCAGCTGAAGCGACTGAAACTACTGAAACTACAAATCCGCCTATAGCAGAGAGTCCAGTAGTTTCCGAAAGCAAGCCAGCTGAGGAGAATCAGAAGACAAATAGTCAAGCTAGTGAAGAAGCCATTGTCGAAGCTAAAGAAAATAAGGAACCTGAAAAAACAGATCAACCTGTGACAAAACAAGAAAACTATCAACTCAGCTACAATCAACCAACAGCTCCCTCCTATGATGGATGGGAAAAACAAGCCCTCCCTGTCGGAAATGGAGAAATGGGAGCCAAGGTCTTTGGTCTAATTGGTGAAGAGAGAATCCAGTACAACGAAAAGACCCTCTGGTCAGGAGGACCACAACCCGATAGCACCGACTATAACGGTGGAAACTACAAGGACCGCTACAAGGTCTTAGCAGAGATACGTAAAGCCCTCGAAGCTGGTGACCGCCAAAAAGCAAAACAGCTAGCTGAACAAAATCTAGTCGGACCAAACAACGCCCAGTATGGACGTTACTTAGCCTTTGGAGATATCTTCATGGTCTTTAATAGCCAGAAGAAAGGACTAGATACTGTAACTGATTATCACCGTAATCTGGATATCACTGAAGCCACTACGACCACTTCTTACACCCAAGATGGGACCACCTTCAAACGCGAAACCTTCTCCAGCTATCCTGATGATGTCACTGTGACCCACTTGACCAAAAAAGGAAACAAGACACTTGACTTTACCCTTTGGAACAGCTTGACAGAAGACTTGCTTGCTAATGGGAACTACTCTTGGGAATATTCCAACTATAAGAATGGTCATGTCACTACAGATGCAAACGGAATCCTTCTAAAGGGAACTGTCAAAGATAACGGCCTCAAATTTGCATCCTACCTAGGAATTAAAACGGACGGAACAGTTACTGTTCAGAATGAGACACTAACCGTTACAGGCGCAAGTTATGCAACCCTCTATCTCAGTGCCAAGACTAACTTCTCTCAGAATCCCAAAACCAACTATCGAAAAGACATTGACCTCGAAAAAACAGTTAAAGGGATTGTCGAAGCAGCTAAGGCCAAAGACTACGAAACACTGAAAAAGGCCCATATCAAGGACTATCAAAGTCTCTTTAACCGCGTTAAACTAAACCTAGGTGGAAACAAGACTGCTCAAACGACAAAAGAGGCCCTTCAAGGCTATAACCCAGAAAAAGGGCAAAAATTGGAAGAACTCTTCTTCCAATACGGACGTTATTTACTCATCAGTTCTTCTCGTGATCGGACAGATGCCCTTCCTGCAAACCTACAAGGAGTCTGGAATGCTGTAGACAATCCACCTTGGAACGCTGACTACCACCTCAATGTCAATTTGCAAATGAACTATTGGCCAGCCTACATGAGCAACCTTGCTGAAACTGCCAAGCCAATGATCAATTACATTGATGACATGCGCTACTATGGTCGTATCGCTGCTAAGGAATACGCAGGTATCGAATCCAAAGACGGACAAGAAAATGGTTGGCTGGTCCACACCCAAGCAACACCATTTGGCTGGACTACTCCAGGTTGGAATTACTATTGGGGTTGGTCTCCAGCAGCTAACGCTTGGATGATGCAAAACGTCTATGATTACTACAAGTTCACCAAGGATGAGACCTATCTCAAAGAAAAGATTTATCCAATGCTCAAGGAAACAGCTAAGTTCTGGAATTCCTTCTTGCACTATGACAAGGCCAGTGACCGTTGGGTGTCTTCTCCATCCTACTCACCAGAACACGGGACCATCACCATCGGAAATACCTTTGACCAATCGCTAGTCTGGCAGCTATTCCACGACTACATGGAAGTCGCCAACCATCTGAATGTCGACAAAGACTTAGTCACAGAGGTAAAGGCTAAATTTGACAAACTCAAACCGCTGCACATCAACAAAGAGGGACGCATCAAGGAATGGTACGAGGAGGACAGTCCGCAATTCACCAATGAAGGGATTGAAAATCACCACCGTCACGTTTCCCATCTAGTTGGTCTCTTCCCAGGTACGCTCTTTAGCAAGGACCAAGCTGAATACCTAGAAGCTGCGCGTGCTACCTTGAACCACCGTGGAGATGGTGGTACAGGTTGGTCTAAGGCCAATAAAATCAACCTCTGGGCTCGTTTGCTGGACGGTAACCGTGCCCATCGCTTGCTCGCTGAACAGCTCAAGTATTCAACCCTAGAAAACCTTTGGGATACCCACGCGCCTTTCCAAATAGACGGAAACTTTGGAGCAACCAGTGGGATGGCAGAAATGCTCCTCCAATCTCATACAGGCTATATTGCGCCATTGCCAGCCCTTCCTGATGCTTGGAAAGACGGTCAGGTTTCTGGTTTGGTTGCCCGTGGTAACTTTGAAGTTAGCATGAAGTGGAAAGATAAAAACCTTCAAAGCTTGTCCTTCCTGTCAAATGTCGGTGGAGACTTGGTTGTAGATTATCCAAATATCGAAGCCAGCCAAATCAAGGTCAATGGCAAACCAGTCACGGCAACTGTGCTTAAAGATAATCGTATCCAGCTTGCAACACAAAAAGGTGACGTCATTACCTTTGAACACTTCCCCGGTCGTGTAACCAGTCTGACAGCAGTTCGACAAAATGGAGTCACTGCCGAACTCACCTTCAACCAAGTAGAAGGCGCTACCCACTATGTCATCCAAAGACAAGTAAAAGATGAATCTGGCCAAACCTCTGCAACTAGAGAATTTGTAACCAATCAAACTAACTTTATCGACCGCTCACTAAATCCTCAACTCGCCTATACCTATACCGTCAAGGCTATGCTGGGAGAAGTTCCTACCCAAGTATCTGAACAGGTCACTGTAGAAACTCCTAGTGAATTGATGGATGATCGGGATAGTCGTATCCAGTACGGAGCCGCCTTTGGAAACTGGGCAGACTCAGAATTATTTGGAGGAACGGAGAAGTTTGCAGATCTTTCAAAAGGAAACTACACAGACGAAGACATCACTGCCACCATTCCTTTCAATGGTGTTGGTATCGAAATCTATGGACTAAAATCATCTGAGCTAGGTCTTGCTACTGCTAAAATTGATGGCAAAGAGGTCGGCGAACTTGATTTCCACACTGCCGGGGCAACTGAAAAAGGTAGCCTCATCGGCCGCTTCACAGGATTAGCAGATGGACCTCATACATTGACTCTTAGCGTTAAACGTGAGCACAAAGGACGAGGACGTGAACGCTCGAAAATTTCGTTAGACTACTTCAAGATTCTAGCAGGAGCAGGCAACACGATTGAAAAAATGGATGATCGTGATTCGCGCATCCAATATGGTTCCCAGTTTAAGGACTGGTCTGACCCTGAACTCTACGGTGGTACGGAAAAATACGCTGAAATTAACAACAGCGACTCTAGTACAGCTTCAGAAGCTCAGGCAACTATTTCCTTTACAGGGACGGGCATTCGTATTTATGGCTTGAAGAGCCTTGCCCTTGGACGAGCACGTGTTACACTAGATGGCAAAGAAATGCCAAGTCTAGACTTCTACACTTCAGGTGCAACCGAAAAGAGAGCTTTTATTGGCGAATTTACAAACCTTACTGACGGCCCGCACACCCTGACATTACAAGTTGACCCAGATTCGCCAGAAGGTCGCAAGAAAATCTCTTTAGACTCCTTTGATATCATCAAAGCCCCTGCTGTTGGTCTAGATAGCCCTAGCATCGCGCCTCTTAAGGAAAATGACAAAACCATTTCCTTAAGCCTACCAGCTGGAGATTGGGAAGCCATCGCAGTGACCTTCCCAGGTGTCAAAGATCCTCTAGTTTTGCGTAAGGTGGATGAAACGCATCTGGTTACCAGTGGAGATCAGACTATCCTATCAATCCAAGACAATCAAGTTCAAATCCCAATCCCTGAAGCTACTGATCGACAAACTGGAAAAGCAATTGAAGCTTATGCCATTCAAGGAACTACCACAAGTAGCCCGATCGTAGCTGTCTTTACTAAAAAAGATGAGAAGAAGGTTGACGAGAGCCAGCCAACTACAAGTAAGGGAGACGAACCAGCTCCTACTGTTGAAATTCCGGAATACACCAACCCTATCGGAACGGCAGGACAAGAAGAGCCACCTACAGTTGAAAAGCCTGAATACACTGAGCCTATCGGAACTGTAGGAGAACAAGAAACTCCAACAGTTGACATTCCGGAATACACCGAGCCTATCGGGACTGCAGGGCAAGAGGAACCGCCTACAGTGACAATTCCTGAATACACTGACCCTATCGGAACGGCAGGACAAGAGGAAGCTCCTACTGTTGAAAAACCTGAATACACCAAACCTATCGGAACCAGTGGAGATCAGGTCGCTCCGACCCATAGCCTTCCTGACTATCCAGTTCAAGTCTTGAAAGATAAGGAAACTGGAGTGGAAATCATTGGTGGAGTCACTGACTTAGAAGGAATTTCTCATATCTCTAGCCGACGTGTCCTAGCTCAAGAACTCTTTGGCAAGACCTATGATGCTTACGACCTACAGCTTAAAAATCCAACCGATCATAGCTTGCAGCCAAAAGGCTCTGTCTTGGTTCGCTTGCCTATTTCAGCTAACGTAGAAAAGGTCTACTATATTACTCCGACCAAGGAGTTGCAAGCCCTTGATTTCACCGTTCGAGACGGAAAGGTAGAATTCATCACTAATCATTTCAGTACCTATGCTGTCGTCTATCAAGCTGCTGGAACAGCCACTAGTACAGATGAAAAACCAAGTACTTCAGATGCAGAAACCTTGGCACACGAGACTGAACAACTTTCAGCTAGTCCTAGCCTTGCTAAAGCTGGAAATCATTCTCCTAAAGAAGAGCTGCCAGCAACAGGAGAAGCATCCAACCCACTCCTCTTCTTAGCAGGCCTCAGCCTAGCCCTTACAGCTACTTTTATGCTCAAAGGAAGAAAGGATGAATCCAACTAACTTTTAACATCACAAAAACAGGATGAAGAACAACTTCATCCTGTTTTATTTTTTAATCAAAGGTTATTTTTACAGCAGATATAAAAAGGCTAAGGTCAAGAGACTTGCTAGAAGCCCAACTCCCCAAAAGAAGAAGTCAACCTTCCACTCACTCCAAGGATTGCCCTTGCCTGAGAATCCTCCAAGCTCAAAATGGTGATGCACAGGTGTCATACGGAAAATACGCTTTCCACCACTAATTTTGAAGTAGGTAACCTGCATCATAACAGAGCTTGTCTCAAAGACATAGATAATCCCAATCAGTAAAAGAGTCCATTCTTGGTGGAGAGCCATAGAGATTGCTGCCAGCATCCCACCTAGAGCCAAACTTCCCACATCTCCCATGAAAACCTTGGCAGGCTTGTGGTTAAAGACGAAGAAGCCTAATAAACCACCAATCATGGCAAGAATCACAAGAAGGATATCCAGTTGATTTTGCATATAAGCAATCACACCGTAGGCCGATAAGCTAATCACTACGGAAATACTTGCTAAGCCGTCAATCCCGTCCGTCAGATTCACCGCATTTGAAAAGCCAACTAGCCAGAAAAGGGCAAAGAAAATATAGAAAATACCCAGATGAACTTGGTAGCCAAAGACTGAAAGCATGTCGCCACCACGCTCATAAAAGAGGTAGAAAATCACTCCTCCAAGGAGCTGGAGAGCAAGCTTTTGCTTGGGATTTAAGCCTTCGTTAATCTTACGAAAGACCTTGAGGAAATCATCCAAAAAACCTACCAAACCATACAAAACCAAGATAAACAAAATCATGCCAACATTGTTGGTCAATTGTTGGGTAAGGAGAGCAACCAGAAAGCTCACAACAACTGCAACAATCAGGAAGACAAGACCTCCCATGGTTGGAGTCCCAGCTTTAGCTTGGTGTTGCTTGACATCCTCGTGCATCTGCTGACCCGTAATCTGTGCTTTTCGATAAAATCGGATAAAGGCTGGAATACCTATCAAGGTCAATAGAAAGGCTAGAACTCCAGCACTAATGGAACTAATCATCTTAATCTCCTAAAGTTATTTTCATTTTTTTAATGTCTTTGAGGGCTGTATTGGCACGGACACTTTGTTTCTTGACCGTTTTGCCACTACCTTCCCACTCGACTTCTATATTCAGCCATTTGGCAAATGTTTGCACATTTTCATCTGTCCAGCCGTACATATCAGGCATTTCTTCGACCTTATCTGACAGGATCAAGATCTGCTGATTGGCTTCCAAATTATCTCCTTCAGAAACCGAGAGTTCCTTGATCTTGGTTCCTGTTCCGATAACGATTGGTTGGACAAGGTTGCGACGCAATTCTTCTGCTAGGTCACCCGGCGTAAAGTCCTTGGTAGCTGGCATAGCATAGCTTGTCGTCTTGCTGACCTGATCCAAGCTTTTAGCAGTTGACTGAAGATTGAGGGATTCTTTCATAGCAGAAGCTCGCTCAAGGATTGGGTTGGCAAATTCTCCTAGCTGAACACCCGAATAATGCTCTGGCTGTTGCACCGTTACATAGAGGATAAAATCAGGATTTTCTGCAGGATGCATCGACACAACAGAGAAGATATAGTTGGTTTCACCTGTCAGGTAACCCCCATTCTTCTCATCAGCAATCTGAGCAGTCCCTGATTTCAGGGCAACATTTTGCCCCGGAACATTGACATTTGGTTTTCCTGTGCTGTGGTTGTACATGGTACCGTAGACAGGATCTGTTCCGACCATGACCATGTGATCCCGAGTAGAGGACGCTGCTGCTTTTGATACAGGATTTCCAACAATTTCCTTTTGAGACTTACGAACAGACTGGTCATTTGGATCATAGAGGGCGCTGATAAATTTTGGTTCCAACATAACCCCATCGTTGGCAATAGCTGTAAAAGCACGTAGCATCTGGGTCTGCGTTACAGAAATCCCCTGACCAAATGCACTCATGGCAATATTAACAATATTATCTGCAGGCAATTGACCTGAATACTCATCAGTCAGACCAAAACGCGTCGGCACCCCAAACTTAAAGCGATTGAGATAATCGAGCCAAGTCGCATCTCCCATTTTTTGTTCAAGTAGACTCATTCCAACATTACTGGAGTGAGCGAAACCTTGTGAGAAAGTCATCATCCCACCAGTAGTCAAACCTTCATTAACATCCCAATCTCGAATCGTCGCATCCGCTATTTTTAATTCACTGCTATTGAAGTATTCTCCACCTGGGAAGGTATTGTTGTCAATAGAAGAAGCTAACGTCATGACCTTCATGGCTGATCCTGGTTCGTAGTTACTTTGATAGAGGATATCACGCCAGACAAAGTCTTTTGTGATGCCATCCTTGGTATCTGCATTAAAGGTCGGCCGTTGGGTCGTAGCCAGGATTTCCCCTGTTTTAGCGCTAACCAAGGTAGCCGTCATATACTTGCCTTTTACCTTTTCCTGGAAGGCATCCATCTGCGTTTCCATAAAGGATTGTAAGGGACTAGAAAGGGTTGTGTATACATCCTTTCCATCTACCGTTTGTTGGGAAGCTTGATCTGTACCCGGAACAATATTTCCCAGACGATCCTTCTCATAGGTGATAATACCATCTGTACCTGCAAGAATGTTATTTAAAGAACTCTCCAATCCAGATGTCCCAATCAAACGTTTGGTCCCATCCTCATTTTCATGGAGTTGCGCTAAACCGATAAAGGAAGAAGCAAACTGTCCATTGGGATAACTACGGTTAGGGCTAGTTGTAAAGTCAACTCCCTCAACGCCAGCTGTTTTAAGGTCATTTTTAATAGCCATCATATTGGCATAGGTGATCCCATTTCCCTTGGTACCAAAAGACACCTGTTTTAGATCTGGCTGAGAAAGTTGTTCCTTGACATAAGACTCCTCCATATCGAGGTATTTATGGAAAATTTCAGCTACCTTATTAAATTGAGAATCTTCTACATAGAGAATTTTGCCTGTTGCTGACTTGTAGGTCTTGTCAATAACAGCATAGATATTATAAGAAGTCGCATCCTCAGCAATAGGCGTTCCATTACGATCGTAGATGGTCCCCCGTTTTGCAGGAATCGTCTTGGTTGTTTGATGGACCTTGTTGGCTTCTTGAACCAAGTCCTTACCAAATTTTTTACCCGTTCCGATAATGACCGCAAAGTTGACCAAAAAGACCGCGAAGAGTATGACAGCCAATAAACTCAGGCTTTTCCCTACTCTTCGGCGATTTTCTTCTGGAGATTTACGGTTACGAACGGCATAACGGATGATTTTTTCTTTCCACTGTTTCATTTCTTACTCCGCTGCTCGGATATTTTCGTTATTCAGCTGCAAATCCTTAGAGTTTGCAATTTCTTTCAAACGTTCTGAACGAATCAATTCATTGACCTCTTGCTTGGCATCGTCTAGCTCGGTTTTCTTTTCTTCGATTTGAGCATTGACCTTGGTCAATTCATTCTGAACTTGTAATAGCTTGGTCTGCATAAACACAACACTAATTGCCAGGATAATCATTGTTGCAACAATCGAAACATAGAAGGCCTTTTCCACACGTGAAAAACCTTTAAACTTCGTTTGCAATAACTGGCTTGTTTTTTCGATTCTTTCTGCCATGCTTTTCCTCTTACTTATGAATTTTTCTGGCCACGCGCAACTTGGCTGAATGCGAACGATTGTTGGCTTCTAGCTCTTCGGCACTTGGCAAGATTGGCTTGCGGGATACCAATTCTATCTTGGGCTTAAGGTCATCTGGAATGAAGGGCAAGCCTTTGGGAACTTCCACTGTTGAAGCTTCTTTGAATAATTGCTTGGTCAAGCGATCTTCCAGAGAATGGAAGGTAATGACCGAGATTCTACCATCCAAAGCCAGCATGTCCATGGCCTGCTGGATAGATTCATCTGCAGCGCCCAGCTCATCATTGACTTCGATTCGGATAGCCTGGAAAATCTGCTTGGCAGGGTGCCCCTTTTTCTTGAGCTCCTTGGCAGGCTTGGCCGACTTGATAATCTCTGCCAACTCCGTCGTTGTCTCAATTGGTTTCACCTCACGCGCTTGCTCAATCTTACGGGCAATCTGTTTAGAAAACTTATCCTCACCATACTTGAAAAAGATCCGAACCAAGTCATGATAGTCATAACGATTGACCACCTCATAGGCCGTCCGACTAGCTTCCTGATTCATCCGCATATCCAGTGGCGCATCCTTTTTATAAGAAAAACCACGTTCACGCTGATCCAGCTGAGGACTGGACACCCCTAAGTCATAACAAATTCCATCAATTTCCTGGACACCAGCCTCCTGCAAACGTGCCTGCAAATGACGGAAGTTATCCTTGATAAAGGTTACCATCCCTTTTTCGATATAGGGTGCCAACCGTTTATGCGCGTTGTCAATGGCATTCTGGTCCTGGTCAAAGGCATAGAGATGCCCTTTTTCGCTCAATTTACTTAATAAATATTCGCTATGGCCTGCTCCACCCAAAGTCGCATCAACGTAGATACCGTCAGGTTTTACGTCAAGCATATCAATCGTTTCATGAAGCAAGACCGTTACATGATGAAATTCTTTTGTCATATCCTATCTATTTTACCACAAATCTGACCAGCTTGCACTTGTCAGACAAGGCTAAGTTTCTTCGAAAAAATTTTTCAAAAAAATGTCACATATACTTGACACCCCAACCTCAAAAGAATATAATATAGTCAAATATATGCGACATATCAGAAAGGAGACTCTATGAATCGTGTCAAAGAATTCCGTAAGGAACGGGGCATTTCCCAGCTCGAGCTCGCCAAAGATATCGGTGTCTCGAGACAGACCATCAACATGATTGAAAATGACAAGTACAATCCAACTCTGGAACTCTGCCTCAATCTCGCCCGCAGCCTCCAAACTGACCTCAACAGTCTCTTTTGGGAAGACGATTTTTAAAAAAGGAGCAAACAAATGAAAAAAGAAACTCTCACTGAAAAACTCATCAAACGCACATACGGTATTTCTGGTCCCCTTGACGAACACAAACGGCGTGAGGCCGATCGTATCGGGAATCAGGTCTTTATCGTTCTCTTTTATCTCATGATATTTGGCAACCTCATCCCCTTTATCCTTGCTTATAAATACCCACAAATTGTCGCTATCGGCTATCCTCTCGTGGTGTTTGGCATTTCGATGATGGCTGCCCTCTATGTGGTCTCCCAAACCAAAAAAACAGGCATCACAGCTATTGACCCCGAAATGCTGAGTCAAAAAGAAAGTAAACAGCTACATTTTCCGGGTCTAAAAGCGGGTCTGATCTATGGAATAGCGATATTTTTTATAATGCCACTCATCGATACCCTAACCAGTGAAAATCCAAATTTCATCAGTTCTCTTCTGAATTCAAAACATATTTTAAAAACTATACTGGGAGCGTTCTTTTTTGGACTGATGATGCAAATCGTTGTCTCTCTTCGCATTCAAAAAGCCAAGAAAGAGCAAGAAGACGACTAGGAGGTGCCTTATGAAATCACTAGCTAAACTACTGATCAGTCATGTTTTTATCAGTATTTTTGTTACCTTTTTCCTACTTTCTGGACATATTAAGCATCCTTTCTTGATTATCTTTCTTTTATTCCTTCCTGTATTGAACAAGGGACAGAGATTCCAGAAAATCCAATCAAAAAAAATACATCTTCTAAAGGCATCTCTCTGTTTTATCCTCGTATCCTTTCCACAACTTTTAACAAATCCTATGGATTGGAGATACCTGATATTTCTAATAATCTGTATCATTTTTAGTTTGGTTTACTTCTATACTCTCTATCAACTCTTTAAAGAAGTCAATCAAAAATCGCTCATTTAGGAGATTACTCCCATGAAAAAAGAAGATTTCACCACTCGCTTACTCAAACTATTCTTTCACATACAAGGGCCTTTTGATGAATGCCGTCAAGAGATGATTTACAAGGCTTGTGCCCGTGCCTTGATCCAAATCGTTTACTCCTCCCTCCTACTCTTCTTGTTCTATCTCCTATTTGGACGCTTCATAGAGTTGATTCGAGATGCCATGCCCTACCTCTATTTTGGACTTATCTTCGTTCTCTCATCTAGGGCGAGACTAGCAGTTCGCAACTTACATTTAGACAAGGATGACCCGTCCGAAATCCATCACAAAAGCTACAGCAAAAGCCAAATCAACCTTCGTAGTTGGGGTGTATTCATCAGTATTCAGCTTGGTCTCTTCCTCTTACTAATCTTTCATAAACTCTTTGTTCAGCATCTCCCCCTCGATACCTTTTGGGACAATCTCTCCCAGTTCGATAAAATGCTCCCTTTACTAGTCTTGGGTTTGGGAATTGGTGCCATCTTTGGAACCATGACCTATGCCTTTTTATCGGAACACGTTAAAAAATAGAGCAAGATTCGCTAATTTCTCATTTTATAGGCAAAGAATCCCACCTAGTTCGTTCTAGGTGGGATTTCCACTTCAATTCATAGGATATTTTCCAAAATATCTACTGACCTTCGTCACCAATTCTCCCACTGGGTTTCAATCTTGATATCGCCATAGTTGCTTGGCGAGTACTTGCTGTCATAGATGGTACACCAGTCCTTCAAGACTTTTTGATTGACGATTTCGTCGAAGTCTTTCTCTAATTCTTCTTTGGAAATATTATTTTTTCTTAAATATTCTCTTACTTTTTCTTCATCATCAATAAATTGACCTGGTTGCCTTGGCTCTTCAAAAATCGCAAGCTCTTTTTTGAGGATTTTCTTTTTTATATTATAGTGTGCTGAATACCATAGGATAATATTCGAATTAGTCTTTCTTTCAAAAAGAATCGTCATTCCTTTAATACCTGAACCAAAATTAAATCCAATACTTATGTCTTTATAACCTTCAGGATGAGTTTGATACTTCCCTGAAGGGGTGTATGCAAAATATTCTCCATCATTAGGCCAACCTGGACTAATTTTAAACCCATCTATGTTTCTTAAAATATTATTTGTACGATATGTCTTCTCTGTCTCCTGGTAGATTTCATCAAAAATATTTTTAGGTTGACGGATAAAAAAGTAAAAACAGGATAATACAATTATCACGAATAAGGATACTAAACCGAGGATTTTCTTCATATTGTCACCAATTCTCCCACTGGGTTTCAACCTTGACATCGCCATAGTTGCTTGGCGAGTACTTGCTGTCATAGATGGTACACCAGTCTTTTAAAACCTTCTGATTGACAATTTCGTCGTAGTAAGAATCCAAATCCTTAGCAGTGATACCGTACTGCTCTAGGTATGATTTCACTTGCGCTTCGTCTTCGATATAAGTTTCCGTATCTGCTTTCTTTAAAACTACTCTCACAGATTTTTTTAAAGTACGGTCTTGATAAGTATATTTATTCCATATCCTGACTCTCGTGTTTGGTCCTACTTGCCTCTCGAATGAAACGGAGCTTAATTGAGATGTATATTCAAAATTAAACCCAATTTCAATCTCAGAATAATCTGACGGTGTTTGCTCTTTGTTGTATAATCCGAACGGAGTATACGAAATATTAGGGTCATCACTTGGCCAAACTGCTCTGATTTTAAATCCATCTATATGCCTTAAAATATTATTTGAGCGATAAGTCTTCTCTGTCTCCTGGTAGATTTCATCAAAAATATTTTTAGGTTGTTTAGGAAAAAAGTAAAAACAAAATAATACAACTAGTAAGACTAAAGCTAATATACTGAATATTTTCTTCATCATCATTCTCCTACTCCGCCATGGCTTCCAAGCGATTTAAAAATGTCGATACTTCTGGATAGTTACTTTCGATATATGCTTTAATGGCGTCTTCACCTTTTTCCATAACCTCTAATGGAAGGATACTAGCATAAATAGTACTTCTAACTTCTTTCCAATCCTTATTTTTTAAGAATTCTCTTTCTCTAAGAGTCGAATCCTTTTGAAGATCAGCATAGTAAGAAGAGATTGCTTGATCATAGGATTGTCCCTTCTGCATACGGCCGATGAGGTTAACCGAGTCCAAATCCGCCTTGTAATCATCCTCGCCGATGCTTGGCTTCATATCGTTTGCATTAAATGTTGTGTCTCCCTCCCAGCCAGAAAGGTCCTTGACACGCTCTCTACCGCCATAGAAATCGGATGATTGGAAACTGCTAGGATTCAGATGAGTAGCCATGGTAATGGACTGGTGGGTAAAGTCTGCGTGACCTGCTCCATTGTTAGAATAAGCCTTTAGTTTTCTATCCCAAAATTGGTCAAATTTATTATTTTTGCCATAAACTTTTTCATACTTATCTTTATAATTCTGATATAGTTTAGGATCATTTTCTTTTAAACTCTTTGTATTTCTATATTCCCCACCCGCCATCTCATGCTGCAATCTAAGATTATAAAGCAATTTTTTTGCATCTTTTGCATCTTCAATTCCAAGTTCTTTAAAAATTTCAAGAAGCGGTTTTTCTACTGTTCTTGATTTTCCTGTAATCGAGCTACCAACAGTCACATTATAAAAATAAGTTTTCAAATGACCCGCAGTTTCGTTCCACTGAAACCCATCATAGTTTGCTGCACCGACGACTCGCAAAAAGATATAGTCACGGAACTCTTGACTGGAGGTTGGGAACTTCTTGTCTATCCCTTGCTTGATGGTCAAAAGCTGTTGGGCTGTCTCTGCGTCAAAGCCGTATTCTGCCATCATGGTTTGGACAAAGGCCTTCTCTTGACGGCTGAGCTTCAAGTCCTTTGTATCAGCATAGGCAGTCAGGTAGTTGGCCCAAGTCAGGTCAGATGGGACTTTAAAGACGCCTTTCTTTGCATCCCAGCTCGATTCGATCTGGCCCAGTCCGCGACTCAACTGCACGTCAATACTGTCTAGATCATCGAAAAGTCCTCCTGAATAGCTATCATAGGCACGCAGGTCTTTCAAAATCGTTTCATAGACACGTTTATTCGCGTGGTGTCCTCTCATGAGCTCCACATTACTACGTCTCAATCTCCCCTTTTCTTCACTATCCATGGTCGAGGTAGAAAGGGATTGGTTGACTTCATCTAGATAGGCAATCATCTGCTCTTCCTGGCGGATCTTATCAAGTAGATCATCCTCACGCCAACTCTTGCTGTCGACCATCGTTTGATAGTCTTCTGGTAGTTTCTTGATGGCTTGAGAGAAGGTTTCTGCATAGAACTGTCCCCCTTTGCTCAAGGGTAGCAAGACACTTGCAAAAAAACTTCTAGCCAAATCATAAGCGTCACCCTTTAGGCTCTCCTTATCCTCTGAAAACTTTTGGATGGCTGATTGCAAGTCTTGATAAGCCTCCACCTGAGATTGGCACATGGTCGCTACACTCGAACTTTGTAGTTGTGATTGTTCCAAATACATATCAATGCCCATGTCGTTTCTCCTCCTCTCTTTCTTGTTCCTTGCGTCTTTCATAGTAAACCACATCCAAGTCTCCCTCTAACCGGAATTTTTCTTTTTTCAAATCATCCATGTGATAGCTGAGGTCCTCAAAGATTTGGTTTTTAAGTTGGTTTCTCTGCAGGAGCGTTTCTTCCAACTGCCCTGCATATCGGCTCTGATAGGCCGCCTCCCACAAATCACTTTGATAACGGTGGCTAGCTCTATCATATCCTTCAAAGATTTCTATCAGTGCTTTGGTGCGGTAGTTCTCTTTTCCATTGTCTTCTAGCTGGTACAAGAGGTCTCGCTCTCTTTTCTTCAACTCATCTAACGTGCTCATGTATGACTCCCAAAACCATTGGCAGCAGCCTTATCTAGCGCTTCAAAATCGCTCGCTACAGAGTGAAGTCTTTCGGAAGTTAGGGCGACAGCGGCTGTAATCTGACTAGCTAGATTTTGATCCTTTGTCAGACATTGATGAGCCTTGTTATTCCCTTGAAGGGTCGTTAAGTCATCCTGACTAGCCGCAGCGATCGCTGTTAACGATTGACAAGCATTTTTAAGCTGAGTCGCATATGTTTGCGCAAGATTTAGATCGCTTTTTACTGTTGACATGGCTGTTTTATCCTTTTTCTGATTCCCTAGTGATAGGTACACTCCATTTAGCTATATAGGCCTATTATACCATGTTTCATAAAAGGAGCATCATTTTGTCCAGATTTATGTACCATTGTGTATTTTTTCAACAACTTCTCTCATCCAACTCGACGAAAAGAGTAAAAACTGTTACAATGTAGAAAAAGAAAAGAGGCCCTCATGACCAGTATATATGATTTTTCTGTTTTGAACCAAAACAACCAAGCAACTCCCCTGGAGAGCTATCGTGGCAAGGTTCTCTTGATTGTCAACACTGCTACTGGATGCGGCTTAACGCCCCAGTACCAAGGGCTCCAAGAACTCTATGAACGCTATCAAGATCAGGGCTTTGAAATCCTAGATTTCCCTTGCAATCAGTTCATGGGACAAGCACCCGGCAGCGCAGAAGAAATCAATAACTTCTGTAGCCTACACTATCAGACAACTTTCCCTCGCTTTGCCAAGGTCAAGGTCAACGGCAAGGAAGCAGATCCTCTTTATGTTTGGCTAAAAGACCAGAAAGCTGGTCCACTAGGAAAACGAATCGAATGGAATTTTGCTAAGTTTCTCATTGGCCGAGATGGGCAAGTCCTTGAGCGCTTCTCTTCCAAAACAGACCCCCAAACCATCCAAGAGTTTATTCAAAAATTACTCTGATTTCTTTTTAAAACGCATCCTTTCATTTAGTTTGAGTCCTGAAAGGATGCGTTTTTTCTTTAAAAAGTAACTGATTTTCTTTAATTTATATTTATTTTTTTGCTTTTTGCTATTGCAATTCTTTCATTAATTTAGTATATTTGTTATATTAAAAGTTTTCAGTCATTTTAAGGGAGAAATGACCTTTTAAATTTTTTTATCTTAAAATGAAAGCGCTTTATAAACAGGAGGTAAGGTGGCTTACAAATTATCAGAGAGTTTTTCATTAAATCAAGTTGTAACCAAGTCAGACTTGGGCTTGGGCAGTAGCTGACTGCCTTTCTAAAAACTAGGAGTATATTATGAATCGATACCTTTTTGAAAAAGGGCAAACATTTAGCATTCGGAAGTTGACTGTAGGTGTGGCATCTGTTATCGTGGGACTGGCATTTTTTGCTTCTGGAACCGTGCGTGCAGACGAAACCTCTCCTGCCACAACATCCAATTTAGATCAGCAAATGAAACAAGTCGCAGATATAGAAGAGACCAAGGCTGAACCAGTCAAAAAAGAAGGTCGTGTAGAAGCTGAAAAACAAGAAACACCTGTTGCCGATACCAACAGTGCTGACTTGCTCCCTGAAGACATTCAGGACCGTGCCTATCCCGACACACCTGTCAAAGAACTCGATACGACTACTATCGTTGACCAGAAAGCTAGTCCAAAGGTAGAAACTAAGAGCATTCTAAAGGACAAGGAAGAAGCTCCAAAAGAAACTGAGAACGGAAACCGTGCCATCATTAACGGTGGACAAGACCTCAAACACATCAACTACGAGGGACAACCTGCTACTGCTGCTACTATGGTTTACAGCACTTACAATGCAGGGGAGCAACGCTACCTCGTTTCAGGCTCAGGTATCTTTGTAGCCCCTAACCTGATCCTTACCGTTGCTCATAACTTCCTAGAGGCCAATAAAGAAACTGGCGAAGGTCACATTCGTGGTGGAAAATCTGCCCAGTTCTACTATAACGTTGGTTCAAACAGCGAAAAGAAAAACTCACTACCATCTTCTGGAACTACGGTTTTATTCAGAGAAAAAGACATCCATTTCTGGAACAAGAAAGAGTTTGGAAAAGGCTATAAGAATGACCTTGCTCTTGTAGAAGCTCCTATTCCTCTTCCGATTGCTAGTCCAAACAAAGCAGCAACCTTTGCGCCTTTAGCGGAGCACAAGACGCATCAGCCGGGAGAAGCCATCAGTACGATTGGCTACCCAACTGACTCGAGCTCAAAAGAACTGAAACAACCTATCCTAGCTGGTCAGCTTTACAAGGCAGATGGGACCATCCGATCTGTTGAGTCCTATGATGATAAGGGAACGACTGGTATCACCTACAAAACCACTTCTGTATCTGGTTTGTCTGGTGGCGGGATTGTCGATAGCCAAGGAAAAGTTCTGGGTGTTCACCAACACGGAACCGTTGACAATGGTGTCGCTGAAAAGGATCGCTTTGGTGGCGGACTCGTCCTTTCACCTGAACAACTGAAATGGGTTAAGGACATGATTGCCAAGTATGGTGTGAAAGGCTGGTACCAAGGTGATAACGGAAATCGTTACTACTTTACCGATGAAGGACGTATGCTTCGGAATGAGAAAGCTGTGATCGGAAGCAACGAATATTCCTTCAACCAAGATGGGATCGCTACCTTGACTAAGGGAGTTGAATACGGTCGTGTGGTTATCCAACACGAAGACGAAGAAGGAAATCCTGTCAAAGATAATGACACCTTTATCGAACAGACAGCTGTTGATTCGCCATTTGACTACAATTTCAAAAAAGAAATCGAGAAAACGGACTTCTACCAGAAGAATAAAGACAAATACGAAATTGTATCCATTGATGGCGTAGCAGTCAATAAACAACTAAAGGATGCTTGGGCTGAAGATCACAATGTTGTCAGCAAAGCGCCTGCCGGTACACGTGTCATCAAGGTAGTCTATAAAGTCAACAAAGGCTCCTTCAAAGTTTACTACCGTCAAAAAGGAACCACTACTGAACTAGCTGAGGCGACAGTTGATAACAATGAAGGCCAAGAGTATGAGGTTTCCTTTGTCAACACCTTCCATGCAAAAGACATTGCTGGCTACCGTCCAGTCAAGACTAGCCTGGAAGCAAGGATCCAGCAAAAAGGGGTGAATGAGGTCGTCTTTGAATACGAGCCAGTCGCTGATACAGCTAATCCAACGACACCGACTCCACCAGTGGCTCATCCAGAAGATAAAGAAACCGAGATTGGCAATCATGGACCTCTTCCAAGCAAGGCCCAACTCGATTACCACAAGGAAGAACTGGCAGCTTTCATCCACTACGGAATGAACACTTATACCAATTCTGAATGGGGAAATGGGAAAGAAGACCCTCGATACTTCAACCCAACCAACTTGGATACTGACCAATGGATCCGTACTCTGAAGGAAACGGGCTTCAAACGAACCATTATGGTTGTTAAACACCACGACGGATTCGTTGCTTATCCATCTAAGTATACGAATCATACCGTAGCTGCTAGCCCATGGAAAGATGGTAAGGGTGACCTTCTCGAAGAAGTTTCCAAGTCCGCTAGCAAGTATGACATGAATATGGGTGTTTACTTGTCACCATGGGATGCCAACCATCCTAAATACCATGTCGCAACCGAAAAAGAATATAACCAATACTATCTCAACCAACTGAAAGAAATCCTTGGTAATCCGAAATACGGTAACAAAGGGAAATTTATCGAGGTTTGGATGGACGGTGCGCGTGGTAGCGGTGCCCAAAAAGTAACCTATACCTTTGATGAATGGTTCAAATACATCAAAGAAGCCGAAGGAGATATCGCTATCTTCTCTGCTCAACCAACAAGCGTTCGCTGGATCGGAAATGAACGAGGTATCGCAGGTGACCCTGTCTGGCATAAAGTCAAAAGGGCCAACATCACAGACGATGTGAAAAACGAATACCTCAACCATGGTGACCCAGATGGTGATATGTATTCTGTAGGGGAAGCTGATGTTTCGATCCGTTCAGGCTGGTTCTACCATGACAATCAACAGCCGAAATCACTCAAAGAGCTGATGGATATCTACTTCAAGTCCGTTGGTCGTGGAACCCCACTCCTTCTCAATATTCCACCAAATAAAGAAGGAAAATTTGCAGATGCGGATGTGGCTCGCTTGAAGGAATTCAAGGCAACCCTAGACCAAATGTATGCCACTGACTTTGCCAAAGGTGCGACTGTAACAGCAAGTTCGACTCGTCAAAACCACCTTTACAAGGAAAGCCACCTCACAGACGGTAAAGATGACACCAGCTGGGCGCTCTCAAATGATGCCACAACCGGTAGCTTTACAGTCGATTTGGGGCAAAAGAGACGCTTTGACGTCGTTGAACTCAAGGAAGATATTGCCAAAGGTCAACGTATCTCAGGTTTCAAGATTGAAGTCGAAATCAACGGACGTTGGGTGACATACGGCGAAGGTTCGACCGTTGGTTACCGTCGCTTGGTTCAAGGCAAGCCTGTAGAAGCACAAAAAATCCGTGTAACCATCACCGGTGCTCAAGCAACCCCAATCTTAACCAACTTCTCAGTCTACAAGACACCAAGCAGCATTGAAAAGACAGATGGCTACCCTCTTGGACTTGAATACCACTCAAACACAACGGCAGATACAGCTGGAACAACTTGGTACAATGAATCTGAAGGGGTTCGTGGCACTTCTATGTGGACCAATCAAAAAGATGCCAAAGTTAGCTATACCTTCACAGGAACCAAGGCCTATGTCGTCTCTACAGTCGATCCAGGTCACGGAGAAATGTCCGTCTATGTTGATGGTCAAAAGGTTGCAGATGTTCAAACTAAGAATGCTAGCCGTAAACGTAGCCAAAAAGTCTTTGAGACAGGCGATTTAGCACCTGGCCAACATACTATTACTCTTGTAAACAAAACAGGCGAACCAATTGCTACAGAAGGGATCTACACCCTAAACAATGATAGCAAGGGAATGTTTGAACTCGAGTCTACTAACTACGAAGTCGAAAAAGGAAAACCAGTCACTGTTAAGATTAAACGTGTTGGTGGAAGCAAGGGGGCTGCTACTGTTCGTTTCATCACAGAACCTGGAACTGGGGTTCACGGTAAAGTTTACCAAGATACAACTCAAGATGTGACCTTTAAAGACGGAGAAACAGAAAAGACTGTTACCATCCCAACGATTGACTTTACAGAACAAGCCGACTCTGTCTTTGACTTCAAAGCCAAGCTCACTTCTGTCACTGATGGTGCCCTGCTCGGTTTTGCTACAGATGCAACCATCCAAGTGATGAAAGCTGAATTGCTGATCAAGGACCAAACAAGTTATGATGATCAAGCTAGTCAGTTGGATTATAGTCCTGGCTGGCACCATGAAACCAATTCGGCAGACAAGTACCAAAAAACGGAGTCTTGGGCATCTTTTGGACGCTTAACTGACGAGCAAAAGAAAAAGACAACTGTCACAGCCTACTTCTACGGTACTGGACTTGATATCAAGGGCTATGTTGATCCAAATCATGGTATCTACAAAGTCTTCCTAGATGGCAAAGAAGTTCCTTACCAAGATGGCATGGGAAATGCTTCAACTATTGACGGTAAGAAATACTTTAGCGGTCGTGCAGCCCAACGCCAAGGCAATCAAACTCTGGTTAGCTTAAAAGGTCTGGACGAAAACTTGCACGCAGTCACCCTTCAACTAGATCCTGATCGAAACGATTTGTCTCAAAATATCGGTATTCAGGTAGACCAATTCATCACTCGTGGCGAAGGTAGTGAACTCTACAGCAAGGCAGATATCATCCAGTCTATCTCAAAATGGAAAGACGATCTTTCAAACTTTGATCCAGCAGGCTTGAAAAATACGGCCACTGCACGCCAAGCTTTCCAAGCAAATCTAGAAAAATTGAGAAACCAACTCAGTGCTGATGCAGTGGATGTTCAGGATGTCATGTTGACAGTCAGTGCCCTACAAGATATCCTATCCAAGGATGAGAACTATCAAAGAGGCCAAGAGGAACCTAGTCCAGAGCAACCGGAACAGCCAGAAGAACCTTCTAAACCTGATCAACCAGCTCAACCGAAACAACCGGAAATTGAGTACGATAAGGCTATGGACAGCTTGGCAAAAGCTATCGAGAAAAAAGTCGCTGAGCTTGGATCCAACAAGGAAGCTAAGAAGAAATTATTAGAAATTGCTGACCAAGCCATTGCTGCAATCCAAGAAGCTAAAACTCAGGAAGCAGTCAATAAAGCGCTAGAAACTGCTCTCGAACAAATCAACAAACTCGAAGCGGCTCAGCCTGAGAAGCCAGTTCAGCCTGAGAAACCTGCTCAACCGGAAACTCCAGTTCAACCTGAGAAACCGGCTGAGCCTGAGAAGCCAGCTCAACCTGAGAAACCGGCGCAACCGGAACAACCTGCCGAGCCTGAGAATCCAGTTCAACCTGAAAAACCGGCGCAACCTGAGAAACCTGCTGAGCCTGAAAAACCTGCTCAACCTGAGAAACCTGCTCAGCCTGAAAAACCAACTCAACCGGAAACTCCGGCTCAGCCTGAAAAGCCAGCGCAACCGGAACAACCAACTCAACCTGAGAATCCAGTTCAACCTGAAAAACCAGCGCAACCGGAACAACCAACTCAACCTGAGAATCCAGTTCAACCGGAAAAACCAGCGCAACCGGAAACTCCAGCGCAACCTGAGAAACCTGCTCAACCGGAAACTCCAGCGCAACCGGAAAAGCCAGTTCAGCCTGAGAAACCTACTGAGCCTGAAAATCCGACTCAACCTGAGAATCCAGTTCAACCGGAAAAACCTGCTCAACCGGAAACTCCAGCTCAACCTGAAAAACCAATTACTTCTTCAAGTCCTGAGGAAGGGGTTAAAGACCTTGTCTTTACACTTCCAAGCTTAGAAATCGTCAATAAGGTCGTACCGTTCAAGACGATTCGTCGCGAAAACCCACAATTAGACAAAGGAAAAGAGCAAGTTCTATCAGAAGGGAAAGACGGTCTCTTAGTCAAGTATGTTGAAGTGGACGGTGACAATCGCAAGGTTCTCCAAACAGAAGCAACACCAGCTCAAGATCGAGTGATTGAGGTAGGTAGCAAACAAAGCTCAGTTGGAACAGAAGCGCCACCAGTTGTGACTCTTCCTGAGTATGTTCTACCAAGAGAGACTGAAAAAACTGCTCCAGCCGTAACAGATAATTCATCATCAAAAGATGAAAAAGCTCCTGTTACAGCTACAGTCAAAGAAGACAAGGAAAGACTACTCCCTGCAACTGGGGAACAAGAAGCAAGTGCCTTCCTCTTCTTGGCAGCCATTACTTCTATCTTGTCTCTCCTCATCTTCCAAAAGAATTTCAAAGACTAATAACCCTCTTTGATTGATTCTTTCTAATTATTCAGTTCCCCCGTTGAGAAGACCATTTGGTCTTCTCTTTTTCTATCTGTAAAATTAAAAAACATCCACAAATATACATGGATGTTTGGGTATGACTCTATAAAATAAGATGATCATTGAGAATAGGTGTTCTCAAATCCAACCACGTTTTCAAATAAACGCTCATCTAAAAAAGAGAGTGCCCCTTGCCTTATCTCATCAGAACATCCATCATAAGTTTCTGCAAGAACTCCACAGATAAAAGATGGTGTTTCGAATTCCAATACCATGAGATTTTCTGACGCTCACAAGCCATCTTTCCTAAATCAAACTTCCTTCTTCCACACCTAGTCACTGACTACTATTTTTGAGTCCAGCGTATGCATAGGTTCTCGTCCGTGAACAATCTTTTTCCATCTCAACCCTAAAATAAAAGCGATGCTCCCGCCCATCCTTGGCATTTCCCTTGTTTAAAACAAAGTAGTTCTTCTGATTCATCGCCATGGTGCGTAGGATATCATCGATCAAGAAAGTCAGTGGCACATTCATGGCAGAGTATTTTTGAAAATCTTCTTCAAAACGAATATAGGCTTCTGAAAAATAATCCATCTGCAGTTTGTTTTCATACAAGTCTTTTCTAGTCATACACTCCCTCCTCCCACAGTCGAATTTCGAGAACATCTGCTACCTCTATCAGCCTGTAGCCCTCACTTGTCCTAATAGATAGAGTTTGAGGTGATAATTCGCTTACCTCGCCGACGATAGTGGTTTTCTGCTTCTTTTTCTTGACCATAAAGCATCCCTTCAGTTGCCCGATATACAGCTGCGAAAGCAAGAGTAACTTCTCAACGGAATTCAAACTCGTCGAGAAAGCTACCCGATTTTTTTCTTCACCGAGTGAGCTAGTATGCTCTGATAGGAAAAAGCCCATCCACTTCTGCATCCCTGGATCTTGATAGTCACGTGCAGATTGAAAGGGTAAATAAGAACGATCAATCATTTTAAACCATCTAATCCTCCAGCAGAATGCCCCCCAATCAGCTTGCTTCTGGCAAGACTCCTAGAGGCTTCTTCCAGTGCATTAGCCTTTAAAAGGGAGGTAAAACCAAATTGTTCCCGAATGGCATCAATAGCCGTCTGGAGCCTTTCTTCTTTTTCTAACTTGTCAACATCATCAAAGAGAGAGATCAAGCCAAAGGACTCGTCCACAAATCCTGAATAGTTGACTCCGACACTTCTGACCGCTCCAGAAGTGTATTTGTTATGAAATAGCTTCAAAACATAATCCGTTAAGATAGCTGTATTATTGGTCGGTTCGACCTTCATTTGTGTGTGAATAGACGGCCTGACCTCCTGTTTAGAGAAACCAACATAGAGAGAGACAAGGGTTGTTTTCTTGCCCGCCCTTCTCAGTCTAATAGCCACCTGCTCCGCCATTTCTCGGAGAATAATTTCGATATCCCGTAGCTTCACGTAGTCTCTCGGCAAGATTTGAGAATTTCCTAATCCCTGAGACTTGGCTTTATAGGGCCTGTGAACATTGCTCTCATCAATCCCATTAGCATGAAACCACAAACGCAGGCCAGCCTGATCCAGAGCTTTCTTTAGCTGGTCTGGGTTGCTGGTGGCTAGTTCTTTAATCGAAAAAATCCCCAGAGAATGCAAGCGTTTCTCCATCCGCCTGCCAATCCCCCAAAAGTCCGTCATCTTGGGAATGGCCCAAACCTTCTCTTCCACATCCTGGTAAGACCAGTTAGACCTCATGGTCGGGGTCTGCTTGGCCTCATTATCCAGAGCCAACTTGGCCAGTAAGGGATTGGCATTGGACATACCCACTGTAGAGTAGATCCCTGTCTGCCTCCAAATATCCCTCTGGATGCGAGCAGAAAGCAGATCCAGCTTGTCTTTGCGAGAGAGACTCTTGTCTGGGATGAAATAGTTGAGCGAACTAGTCAGATCGATAAAGCCCTCATCGATAGAGTAGGGATAAATATCATCTGGACTGCCATAATTTTGGAAGATTCGCTGGATTTCCATATTGACCGCGATGTACTCATCCATCCTAGGTGGCACAATCAAAGTCACTTGAGCCCAATCTTCGATGTAGCGAACATAGTCTGAGTCAGTCGGCAAGCCTTGCTTTCGAGCATTGTAATAAGAAAATTTGCGCGTTTTGATATCAAAAGGCAGATCATAGGCCCGGCCAACATTGGACTTGCCAAAAATCTTCTTAAACATGGGAGAGGAGGCTAGGATAAGACCAGTTGAATTATCCGCGCGACTCATGACACAAAGTGAGGTCTTCAGCGGATGCAAGCCTCTTTTCGCACACTCAACACTGGCATAAAAAGATTTCATATCGACAAAGGCAATATCACTTTTGGGCTCTCTGGAATAATCAAAGTAGCCCATAGGCTAACCCTCCATCGGCACAAAATTCCCAACGATAATCCCCACAATCCGAGGATCTTCCTCATAGGAGATGAAAATGTCCTTGTATTTAGGATTTATAGAAACCAGACGCAAACCATCTTCCTCCCGATAGACCCGTTTGATATAGGTCTGGTTGTTGCAGACTACTGCATAAACTGCCCCATCATAGTCAAATCCTGTCTCCCGAATCAGAGCCACCGAACCATTTTGATATTTAGGTTCCATAGAGTCCCCCGACACCCAGGACGCAAAATCATGGGCCAACTCCTCGTTAAAGTAAACCGTATCAAAATTCTGGTCATCGTAGACCGAAGCCCCAATCCCTGCTGACATGCGTTCGTAGACACGGTATTCGTAGAGTCGATTGGGCATGGTCGTCACCTTCTGAGTTTGTTCCTCTTGAGCCAGGTTGCGAGCATAGAGTACAACCTTGTCCTTCCCTTGCTTGGAGAGACTATTGTAGAGACGGACAATCTCTATCTGGGTGAAATAACCTTTTGCGACTTTTAAAATCTTCTCTAGCTGAGCAACCTTCTCCTTGGATGGTTCCTTAATCCCGCGTTCCCAAGCGGAGTACGCCTGAAAACTAATCCCAAGTTGCTCTGCAATCTCTTTTTGTGTCAGTTTTAGCTCTTTTCTCCGAGCCTTGAGTTTTTCTGGTTGGTACATGATTCACCCCCTAGTGTGATGCTTTATTGAGAATATCTCTCTTAGAAAAACAAATCGACGGTTGAGCTTATATCTCTAAGACTCAACCAATTCGGTTTAGTTTTATTATATAAAAAAAGTGGACGATTGTCCACTGGGAAAATCAAATTTTAACAGACACAACTGGAAATTATGAACAAAAAACTGACCTAGACCTAGCAACTCCTATTCTAATTTTTGCAACAGCTTTACAACTTGACGATTTTCAATCTTCACATAGTATACACCACTATCATTGACAAGTTTATCCTCTTTATACTTAGCAATCTTTACAGCATAAAGACCTCGTGGTAGGGGTTGGTTGGCAAAAAATTCCTTCATGAGCGCTTCAAGCTCTTTAAGATAGTCATCATACAAGAGATCTCTTTTTTCCTTCGGAACGAAATATTGAAATTCAAATGTCGGTATAAAAATCTCTTTTTGGAAAAGATATTGAGCATCCATTGGATACATTCCTTGCAGAGCTTGGCCCTTGCTTTGATTTTCCTCTAATATTTCATTATAAAGATAGATATTATCAGATTGGTTATTAAATTCAAAACCAATACCTTGATACTTCAAATCAGGAAGTTTAGGATCTTTGATTGAACTGTCCAGTGTTTTTAAAAACTCGCTGGTGCCTGGACTAACCTCAATCCCTAAATAGGCTAATTCTGGGAAAACATTATAAATTTTTTTACCATTTTTGTAATCAACTTCTGCATCTGTCTTTCCATATGTTTCATTTTTCGAAAAGCGAGTATAGTATTTAAATCGAGTTTTAACCTGATAGTTTTTTCCAGCTATATTTTCACTATAGGTACCATGGATTATAAATCCTCCCACACTTGTATAGTTTTTCTCGTATTTTTCTAACTCAAACTGTCCTGTAAGACCGTAATTTTGATAAGAACGATGCACAGCTTGCTCAATCTCAGTTCGACTTGCATGGGCAAACAGCCCCCACATATCCATTAGAGAAAAAATTGGACTGAACACTGTGAAGATTACCATTGGGATCACTATGGATAAGCAACCTATTAATAGCCAATTTCTTTTCTTGGCATTTCCTTCAGATTTTTTAGCAGTTTTCTGTTTCCTTTTTAAGATTAGAATGAGCAAAACCAAAATCCCTAATACAAATAAAACCAATCTACAATCTCCTTTTACTTTTGACAGTTGTTAACAGGTAGATAGGAGACTGACAGAAATACTCGTCTCACCTGCTAACTTATCCTGAATTCCATAAACTCGTCTGAAATGAGGAACAATCCTTATCCCATTATATCACATGAGCAATACCGTAAGAAGAAGAGAAAAGTAAAAAATGTCTTTGTTTATTATACCACAATATAAAAACAGCTCCTTCCTATCCTATAGGAACAAAGCTATATTTTGGTATCATAAATTTTGGCTTATAGTCACACGGACTTAGATGTATGATGGGAAAATAACTAAAAAAACGAGGAGTTTCTTTAATGTCAAAGTAGCTCCTCATTTTTGATTTCTATTTAAAGTATTGTGATATTTTGCAATAATCTTTACAGATGCACATTATTTTGTTACACCCTTTTTAATTGTTGTTGCATTTTCATCAAGCCAACGTTGATAAATTTCGGCGAACCGTTCTTCTTCTTCGTCACTATAGCCTTTATAAACTACTTTATCTACATCATCACGATTGAAGTAAAACAACTGTTCTGGGTTTAGTCCCATCGGATAAAAAGCAGCAGAATAGTCAAACAAAACATTTTCACCATTCTGTTCTATAGTAACCCCACGATTGAGAATCATTAATTTTTGACTTCCCTCTTTTAAATAAACAATTGTTCCAATTGGCAAAATAGACATTTTCTTGTTTTCCTTTCAATTTATAATTTCTTTATTTCTACAATGCTATACGCCATCGTATTAGCATTCTTAAACTTTAAATGCATCATTCAACACCCAAACACTTTCTGAATGGATTGAATGCCTGAATCAATACTATTTCCGACTTCTCTGCATTCTGTATTTATAGCTCTTCAATTTCAGTTAATGTTAGTGTCTTATAATACTCTGGGATTTGTGGCATTCTCAGTATTACAAAAAACCACCACGAAATTATGCCATTTATAACCAGTATAGCACTTTCATAACCACTATTAAGTCCTATAAAAAAGGCTAAACAAACAGTATTAATTCCAAGAGTAATATACCACCAATCAATCATTCGTTTCCCTTTGGGTTCAAAAACAAGTCGACAGCGCTTACTATTTTGGGGAATTCTTGATTCAAACTTTCCTACCGCACTTTTTTCATAAAAGACAGCCATAAGATAAGACAAAAATACAGAGAAAGCAAATATCACTATTTTCATTAAAATTTGCTGGTTGATTCCCCAGCTAATAAAGGCATCTTTCATCAGCCTATGAGAGAAGCCCACAAGTGGCTGAATCATGATCACTAGAGCAGTAGATGCACCTATTGGTGTCTTCGATTTTATTCTAAAACTATCATTGGATGGAGATAGTTCGACCATCTCAGCAGAAACCTCTTTAGGAAGTGAACCGAAGAAATAGGACTTACCTTTTATTGTAGTAGGATCTAAGATATAACTTTTATTCTTAAACTCAACGATTCTAAAAACTGCTATATTTGAATATTTAAATTTTAATTCCACATTTACCACTCAAATACTTTCTGAATTTTATTATAAGTTACATTATACCTTTTTCACTTCTTTAAATTCTAGGTATTTCTTTTGATAAGCATAAGTCAATGGAATAACGCCAGATTCAATCCAAATAAATAGATAGGCCAACAAACCATTCAACACTAGAATTGCAGCTTCTGTTCCATCATCTTCTCCCATATAAATAGAGAAAGCAATTGTATGTAAAATGAGAAATAGATAGGCATGGAATTGTCTTTTTTTCTTATTATTCTGAAAGATTATTTTAAACCTCTTCTTTTCCTGCGATAAACGACTTGAAATTTCCTTCCTTGATTTGATTAAAATACTTTGATAGACAATATAAGCTACCAAAATAGATATAGGAAATAAAGATACTTTTAAATATAGATTATGACTAATATCATAATATCTAAAAATTGATGTTACTACTCTATACAAAAGAAGGCTAAAACCAATAGATACCATACGCATTCCTGAAGGACCCATCTTAATTTTTTTATCAAAATTTTTATTCTGACTATCGAGTTCTATCAAATCAACTTCAAGAGTTTCAGGGGAAAGTCCCCAATAATAACTCTTTGGTGTTGTAGAGTTGGAATCAAGAACGTACTTTTTCTCTCCCATCTCTAACACATCAAAATAAGCAACATCTAATCCTCTAAAATTAATTTTCACATTTACCACCCAAACACTTTCTGAATTGATTTAATACCGGAATCAAATGCTTTGCCAACATCTGATATACTTTTATTAAGATTGTCACCCATCTCGTTTGCTATGGTCTTAATCCCCAAAAAGTTATGCTTATATGCTATGCTAGCTACAAATCCTACTGCTACAGTTCCCGCAATAGCCCATCCTATAGGAGTTGTTCCGAGCGCTATAGATGCAGCAAAAGCCATGGCAGACTCTGTACCAATTGCTGTAGCCGCTGCAATCGCCCCAGCTTGTAAACTAGCCACTCCTAATGCTGTCATTGCAGTCGTTGCTGCAGTGTGGGTAAAGGCACGTCCGGCATTCTCATTTTGTAGATTATTCAAAAAGTCCAACCCCATAAATACCGAACTGATCCCTGAAATGCCAAAAGATGAGTTGGTTCCTGGTATAGGGATATTAATTTCTGAAATCGTGAATTTCTTAAGTAGATTCGCAGCATTTGCTTTGAATAAAGCATCCGTATATCCTTTACTATCTGCAGAGTAGGTAATGTTTATATTACCAAACTTATCAGTAGTAGTAAAATACTTAAAGTACTCTGATAGTTTAGGATTCGTTGAACTTAACTTAGAAATCGTTTCTTTAGCAAGTTCTTCCAGAGATGTATCTCGGATAAGATCAAGCAACTCACCTAAATCGTTACTAGTAATATCACCATTAACTTTACTCTCGACATATTTTCGTACAGCATCTTTAACATTCTCTGGCAACTCTTTACCAGGATACCGTTTTCCATAGTCTGCAATTGCCTTTATATCATTCTCATCTAATTCGGTTTCATTTTTAACTTTATCTACAACATTTTGATAATTTTGAATTACTTCAGAACGCTTCGTCCACTCATTATTAATATTCTTTGCCCAAGGAGCTTGTCCCTCTATTTTAAAAGTTCCATCAAACTTTCCAAAGTCACCTGTGACTTGTTCGAAACCTTGAAAAACTAAGCTCTGTAGGCTTTCTGAATCCGAAAACTGACCACTAGTTGAGCTCGCAAACGACTGTAACTTTTCTAATTTCTTTTGTAACTCGTCTCGCTTACTCGTTGCATTTGAGATAATTTCTTGAACATTACTTTTATAAGTAGAATCGATGTTCTTCAAATCAGATAAACTGTTCAAAATAGCTTCTTGAGTCGAAATAGTTGTATTTTCTGCTTCAATTTGCTTTTGAAGTGTCTCCTCATCTAGACTTTCTTCACCGACTTGTGCATGGTAAAGAGTCGGTAGTTCACTCGCTTTTCCTCCCAGGCTCTCTGAAAAGAGGATAACTCCTCTCACTAGAGGAACCATTATATTTTCCGCATAGGACTTAGCACTATCATAGGCTTTCCCTTTCAATTCTCCCTCTGTAATCAATTTATTAAAGGCAGTAATGACATCGTTATAATAATTCACACGGCTACTTAATACCGTATTCGCTGTACTGAACTATGAAATAACTCTTTTGCAAATCTTACATATATAATCGAAAATCTCTTTACCAATCTTAATAAGCATAACCAAGCAATACTGTTACCTGCCCTGTTCCTTCTGTTTGGAGAATATGATAAAAAGGGGTTTGTTGTTCGCGGTTATTCTTCTCTAAGGTCCATAGCAATCTAGCATATGCTTCCTTGGTTAATTCTTCATAATTATGATTTAGGGTCACCATTATAATATTATTGATTTCAAAGTATGATGAAAATTTCATCCCCTCAACTTCAAGAAACTCCTCCTCTAATGGAAGAAAGAATTCAATATCCATATTTCCTTCATATGGCACATTATTTAGACTATATACAATAGGCCCTGCTGGATGACCTCCGGCTTCATAAATAGCTGTCATAAAAGCATCCAGTTCTTTTCTCATCTGACTCACATGAAAGGTCTTACGCTTTTTAATCACATTCCGTGCCTCAAAAATGTTTTCATTGATCACACCTTGTGCAACAACATATTTCATCACTCTACCTCCCAACTACTATATGCATCAACTACAATTTCTTTTCCAGGATGATAAAGCACATGATAAACAGCTAAATACTCCAAATTTTCTTTGGCATATTTTACACGTAAGGTATCGTAATAGTCCGCTAAATTTTCTGAGGAAAATGTAGCGAAATCATCACTGTCTATAAAAATATTTTCTTGAAAAAGAAATGGTCCATTATATCTATCTATTTTGGTATATGCATTTCCAAATGTTGTAAAAATAGAAATCGTTTTTTTATCCCCAAAAGGATAACTCTTAAAATATACTGGGCCATCTGAAAAAACCATATCTAACATATCCTCTATAAACTCCCAACATAAGGGATATACTTTATGACAAATCTGTTCGACTGGTACATTTCCCAACCCACCTTCTTCATAACCAAACTGATTATGAAGAACTAACTTTTTAGGTCTTATTTCCATATTTCTTTACTGCTTTCTTAATTGTTCTTATCTTTAAACTAATTCATCGCTATCAGGGTGCTTTCTTATGTAAATAGCTGCATAAACCGCATCTACTATTACAGCTGGCAGGGTCAAAGTAAATAAAATTCCCAATAAAACACCAAAAGCAATCTGAATATGACCTGTTAGGAGGGTGGGAATGATTGTTGCCCCAGCAAAAGCTACGGCAAAATTATTCCACCATGTTTTCTTTCTACTTCCCCCTTTTACTTGATTAAAGGCCCAGACTTTCCCCCGATTCTTTGGCAGATAATACCAAGCATAAAGACCGCATGCAAAGATAAAAAGAAGTAATATAAAGATAACATAAAATGGAGTGAGGGGGGCTTGATATATCACCTTGGCTCCTATAGGACTGCCGTCTGAAATAACCATTAACAAACCAATAAAATCTAAACCTATCACTAAGCTTAACACTGTGAGGGCTATTAAATAATATGTTAAAGCCTTCCATGCATTTATTAAATAGGGAATAAAAGAAATGATAATGCCAAGTATATTCACAACACCGCAAAACAAAGAAAGCCCTTTAAAGATACCTAGATTATCTTCATAACTTCCAACCAAATACATAAAACCGCTTAATGCCAAACCAATCCATGGATATAACTTAATATAAACTAAACTAACACCATCTGTAATCAAAGGCCCGTGGTATCTTTCTCTTTCTATATCAGTAATCTTTGCTTTATTTTTTCTATTTATCTTTGCCATTAACTAAACCACCCTCCTATTGTTTTTAAGCCATCGCCAATTGCATCTGTTGTTTTTATTAAGGCATCCTTAGCTGCATCTGTTACAGATTGATTATTTAATCCCTGAATTTTAATGTTATCCATAGCCCATCCAATGGCTGCACCTACTCCAAACCCAACAACCGTTCCAATAGGTCCTCCGATAAAAGTTCCGATGGCAGCACCAGCTCCTGCTGCAGTAGCCCCCGAAAGAAGATCAACACCTTGGTCAACGGCAAAATTTCGGATTTTTTCCCCAACAGAAGAAGTTTTATCATCAAAAAAGTTTTCTTTGATATTCCTCCCAACACCAAGAAATGTCCCGATGGCACCGAACGCTTTGCCTGCTTTTCCCCATTTTGAAAGCTGTGAAACATCTTTCAAGTTGAAGTCATCCCAAAATTTCAAAGAATTTTTAAAACCACTTTTAGCCGAATCCACAGCATCGCCAAGAGCAGCTTGCCAGCCAGTTGTCTTAAAGCCTTTACCAATATTGGTATCAGTAGGATCAAAATTTCTACCTGTCTCTTGACTGTACTCACTACTTCCACTAGTATATACATGCCCTGTATTTTTATTATAAAGAAAACGAGATCCTATCTTAACACGGCCCCTAGATTCTGAAGTAATTTGTCGACCGTTAATAAAGTTTATTTCAGCCTTAGCTAGAATAGCTTTACTAATGATGTTCGAAAATTTTGAAGATTTGTCGGCTAATCCATCCTGCTGTAAAATGAAATCAATAGCTTTTTCAACAGAAATCCCCTGTTCTTTTGCGACATCTTCGGCCAACGTTTGCAATTCAGCTTCCGTCCGATCTACAAAGACCTGTATTGCATTCTTAACATTCTCTGGTATGTCCTTAGCTGGATAGCGGCTCTGATAAGCTTGGATTGCCTTTATATCATTCTCATCTAATTCGGTTTCATTTTTAATTTTATCTACAACATTTTGATAATTTTGAATTACCTCAGAACGCTTCGTCCACTCATTATTAATATTCTTTGCCCAAGGAGCTTGTCCCTCAATTTTAAAAGTTCCATCAAACTTTCCAAAGTCACCTGTGACTTGTTCGAAACCTTGAAATACTAAACTCTGTAGGCTTTCTGAATCCGAAAAATGACCACTAGTCGAGCTCGCAAACGACTGTAAGTCTTCTAATTTCTTTTGTAACTCATCTCGCTTACTCGTTGCATTTGAGATAATTCCTTGAACATTACTTTTATATGTAGGATCGATGTCCTTTAGATTAGATAAACTGTTCAAAATAGCTTCTTGAGTCGAAATGGTTGTATTCTTCGCTTCAATTTGCTTTTGAAGTGTCTCCTCATCTAGACTTTCTCCACCGACTTGTGAACGGTAAAGAGTCGGTAGTTCACTCGCTTTCCCTCCTAGACTCTCTGAAAATAGAATAACTCCTCTAAGTAGGGGAACCATTATATTTTCCGCATAGGACTTAGCACTATCATAGGCTTTCCCTTTTAATTCTCCCTCTGTAATCAATTTATTAAAGGCAGTAATGACATCGTTATAATAATTCACACGGCTACTTAATACCGTATTCGCTGTACTGCCCTGCGAATCTGCTGAGCCTATGTCTACTTTAATCCCCATTCTTCTCCTCCTTTTGTGATTCAAGACGGCGTTGTTGAAAAAGAAGTTCCTCTTTTTCACCCTCTAGCTTGCTCATTTCTTTTTTTAATTCTTCTTTCCTCTCGGAGATAAAATCACCAAGTAGCTGTTCATTCCTTTTTAACATCTCTATATCTTCAAGACGATCCATCTCATCTTTAACTGATAACGGATAATAGCCTAATTCTCTATATGGGATGAAGTTCGTTTGACAAAGATCTACGATCTCCGTAGCAACGGAAAGAAACTGTTTTCTTTCTTCTTCTAGCTTTGATAATTTTGTTTGAATCTGTTGAACACTACATTGAATATCTTCTGATTTTCTTTTTTCCATCCTCACTCCTTAAATAAATTATTTTGAGGAACAAATGACGGATTTGTGTATGGCGAAGGTAGACCAGTTGTCCCCTTATTTTGACTCGACGGTAAATTATTCTGCCACATTGTACTTATCTTCTCATCTACTACTTCGAATTCATTTGCGACACTATGAATTAGTTTTACGAATTCACTTATTTTCGATTGAATATTTTTAGCAATAGAGGCCTCATTTATGATCAATCTTCTTCCTACCGTATTAGCGGTATAAGAGCTTGTCTTATCTCTAGTAACTGTACCGGCAGTTGTAATGCTATTGCTTGCTGATACAATTCCAGTTGCAATAGTACTTGCCTTGCCTTTTTCACTTTTTACTTGTCCCATGTTCAATAACCTTTTCAATTATCCTTTCTACTATCAAATCGTCAAAAGACCGGGTTGAATCTTAAGTATCAAAAATAGTTTTACTTATTCTTACTAATTTTAAGTTTGATGACTTCTTTCCGAGAATGTAAATAAACCTGATCGAGATCTGGAGCCACATCTCTGTTATACATTCCTTTATCTAAGAAGGTTTGATCCATTAGGCGCATACCAAAGATGACCCATTGGACATTTGTTTTGAGGTATCTAGGAATTGGGTCGATGCTTGTCCCAATATAAGTATAATCAGTACCAATAATAAACCTCATCCCTACTCGATACCCATTCTCAAACATAAATTGAAGCTGTTGATCATTTAAATCGCTTTCGGATACTAGTGCTCTCATATTAGGTATAAAAATGATCCACTCAGATGATATGCCTTTTTCAAGACGGCGTTCTATTTCATAGATTAGCTGATTTCCTATGTCCGATAGTTCCTTTTTGCTTCCAACATAGGTTTTCACCTGGTCATTATATGCTTCATATTCTTGGAAAGCATCAATCAACATCATATGAACGTTAGGCATTCTAAGAATAGTTTTTAATAAATGATGTGTTATATTATCAAAAGCATCTTCTGCATTTGACACATAAGCCATGTGTTTAAATTTGCTAAGAGAGATATTGACACTTCCAACCATTTCTAGTTCCAAACCGATAGGAATCTGATCATTCTCAATAGCCTCTTGTACATCAGGCAAATTCAAAAATTCTTCCATCGTCAACTCCTCTGGCACCATCGGAATGGCACTTGGGCGCTGACCGGTCCAGGCTTCTTGGAGGGAAGCGACTGCTTGGCGCAGGTTATTGAGGACTTGAGTATCATTGGCTCCATAAACTGGGAGAGCCAGCTGGATGACATCCACCTCTTCACGCTTCATAAGGGCACGTCCCTTGATATCTTCCATAGTCATAGCAAGTGGTGTAGAGCCCACGATGGCCCGCACTTCACCTGCCTCATTTTGTGGCAGGCTCAACTGGTGCTTGAAGTTCGAGTAGAGCTGAGCACGAAGGTTGGTTTGACGACCGGCTGTCATCAAGAGGTGAACCCCGATACTGAGACCTTCACGAGAGATACGCACCAAGAGCTTGAAGAGTTCCGCCTCATAGGCTTCTTCCTTAAAGGCCTCATAGCTATCTAAGAGGATGACAATAGCCGGCTCTTCCTGACCACTGGCCTGACGGTAGAGGTCTAAGGTCCCAACACCATAGTCCGCAAGGAGTTTCTTACGACGGTTAAGTTCTCTCTCCATGATTCGTACAAACTTAGAGATCTTCTCTGTTTGGTCCAAAAGCATGGTATCCGCCACCTGTGGAAGCTTGGACAATGGAGCCAAACCATTAGTACCAAAGTCCATCAAGTACATGGTAAGGGCCTTTGGACTGAATTTGCGAGCCAAGTCCATACCAGCTGTCTGAAGGAAGGTGGTCTTTCCTGTACCCGGACTTCCGTAGAGGAGGATATGACCATCCTTGGAGAGATTGATAGAGACAGCTTCCTGCTTCTGGGCCTGCGGGATATCCGCCATCCCCAAGAGGACAGAGAGTGGTTTCTCTTGTGTCCAGGCTACTGTCGGTTGCACTTCTTCCAATTCGTCTAGCGTGATTCGCTCTTTGAGCGGTGGCAACCATGGCTGTGGTACTGGAGGAATCTCTTGTTCTTCACACAAGAGCTGGATATGGTGCACTATCGCATCCAACTCTGTTGGAACTTCCTTGATCTCATCCACATCTTCTAAGCCTGATAGGTCTTCATTCAAGATCTCATATTGGCCCAATTCATTGATCAGGTAGATGGTGTGGTCCTCAATCCCCATATCGTCCTTGTCCGGCTGGTAATCTGCCCCTGACCAGGCTGATTGGAAGAGCTCATAGACTTCGTTATTTCCGACTTGCAGATAGGCACGACCTGTCTGAGTAATCTCGGCTGCGTCCGGTGTATGAAGCATTTCATTGGAGTCCGAACGATCCGCCACCTTAAGGGCAATCTTGAAGCGAGAGTTGGACCAGATCTGGTCATCCACCACACCTGATGGCTTTTGAGTAGCTAGGATCAAGTGAACCCCGAGGGACAGGATATTCTTTTTATAAATAGCAGAGCGGATAAACAAGCGAAAATATAGAATTTTCAAGGTACTAGAAGGAAAATGTCTTTGTATCATTATACCATATGTGTGACACCGTAAGAAGAAGGGAAAAGAAAACCACCTGAAATAAATTCAGGTGATTCTTGTAATTATGGAAAATCACTATATTGCTGTTTATAGATTTCCCTCTGCTTTTCACTAATGTATCTCTTTTTTCTCATTTCAGCATCACTTTTACCATTTGCATACTGTTGGAAAGTGCTACCTTCTATAACATGGCCTAATTCCCTATCCATTCTAGCAAACTCACTCGCGACCATATTCAAATATTCATCAAACGACTCAATTACGGGAACTAAATCTTTTGTTAGAGCTTTCACCGCATCTGTCGCAGAAGCCAAGTGAGTAGTTGCAGAAGAATCTATAAGACTCGAACTCTTCTCTTCTATTCTGCTACTCATATCCTCAAAGCTATGTTTCGCACTTTTTATATGTTCTGGTAATATTCGTTTTTGTCCCATTATTCTTCCTCCGTACTGGATTTATAATATTGTAAAAACTCTTCTTCGCTTTGAACCAGATGCTCCTGTCCATCTTTCGAACTAGCTGCTGGAATGGTGATATCCTTAAAAATATTTGTACCCTCTGGGAAAACGAGTTTTATCATATCTATGGACGTTTGCAAATCATCATCAGATGCAAGTTTATATATATAGCTTGTTTCGGGATTTTTAGAAATTATTTCCATAGATTTCGGGTATTTTCTATTTAAAAGCCATTGTTTTGTATTATCTCCAAGTTTCCAAAAATGAATACCATTATCCCTAACAGAAAAATCATGTTCTTTAAATAACTGCGAAAAGGAATCTATCGAACTAAGTCCTATTTTAGGTGAATTCTTTTTTTGATTGTTCGGGTTAATATCTACAATCTTTCCTGTTTCTAAGTCTATCAATCTATTAAATAATTTTGATTCATCTCTAACATCAGTTATGGTATCTCCTTTTTCCCTTAAAGAAATAGTCAGATATTCCTTACCATCTATACTGTCTATCGAATACTTATTTAATATAAAAGCAGGATAATAGTTCTCATTATAATTTCTAGTTATCTCAAATACATCCAACACTTTCTTGTCTAACTTTTCACCTTTAGTGTCATAGACATTTATTTTCCAATATTCCCCCTCATCTGGATAATTTTGTTCTAGAATAGGAAAATCATCTCGCACTTCATTCCAGGCAGATTTTGCTTTGAATCGCGCCGCATAGGAAACAATGAAACGTCTGCCAGCTATTCGTCCTGGAGAGCCAAATTTAGGCTTTTCATCAAGAACACTTACTTGTTGATTAACTTCTTTGTTGCTGTGCCAATCAACTGTAACCATCCTACCATTTTCAATAAATTCATAATCCGTAATTTCTGTATCCACAATCCAATATTCATATTTAGATAAGTCTTGTTTTTCAAACTCTCGAATAGCAAATACAAAAAGCGTATATACACCAAGCAAAATTAGAAAGATAGCACCAATTTTTTTAGCTTTCACTTGACTGTTCTCCCATCATATTTTTCTCTTAGACAATCATAGGACTCTTTCCCATTATACCACACGAGCGATACGGTGAGAAGATTATAAAAGCAAAAGAAAACCACCTGAAATGAATTCAGGCAGTTCATGGATTTATGGGAGTTGATATTCGTTTTTTCTTTGTTTTGATAATTCATACTGTTTCTTCTGTGCAGGGGACATATTCGCTTCACGTTGCTTCTGTGGATTAGAATAGGTAAACATGGAAGTTTCAGTAGCAATACCTGTAGCTATGTCATTATCCATCTGTAAAAAATAACTAGCCACTTGATTTAAATACACATCCAAAGAATCCACTGTATCCACTAAATTTGAACTCATTTTGTTAAGAGCATCCTCTGCATCTTGCATCTGCTCAGTTGCAGAAGATTGAATCAATCCACTTACTTCACCATTAAACCGTTTCGTCATCTCCTGCATACTTGCTTTGCAGGATGTCAATTTTTCTGGATTTATTTCTTTACGACTCATCTATACATCCCTTCTCTTCTTAGTTAAAATATTGCTAGATAGAGTTTACATTCTCGCCTTAGGATCCCCTTTTTCCTTATTACGATAGTATGTAATAAACTCTTCCTGACTATTGACAATGTGCTCCTGTCCATCTACTGAGTTTTCCGCAGGAATTTTCACATTTTCAAATAAATTCGTTCCTTCCTTATACAAAAGCTGATAAATTGGCATATTGTTTTCGATACTTGGCTTATCAGCTAAAACTACAATCGAGCCATTATTATCTTCTAAAAGTTTTGCTGCTTCAGGGTACTTTTGACGGATAAGGGCATCTTTAGCTAGTTTTCCTTCTTTTGAGATTCCGATTTTCCAATTATACATAAAGTAGTCTTCAGACTCCGGCAGTAAAGAAGAAAAACTTGTCGCATCAGAATATTTTATATAATCTTGCCCCTTACCTAATTCCACAATCTTCCCCTCATCCAAATCAATAGATTTATCCACAAGAGAACCATCTTTAGCATTTTTTAAATGAATGTCTAACAATTCTCGACCATCACTAATATAGATACTAGAAGTAATTCCTGTAGGAATATAGTCTGAATCATAATCTCGAGTCATTTTAAAAATATCGTAGTCTTTGGAAGGAAAGCCCTTCGTCTTTATATCATAGACAGCAATCTTCCAATATTCATCTTCAATAGGCTCATTTCGATACATAGACGATATTGCCAATCTTTTGTATTCCTGAACAATCTTATTTTGGCCGACAACGGGACCAAACCAAAAGACTGAAGCCTCTTGTTCTGTAAGCCAATAGTCTAATGGATTATCATAGTCCCACTTAATTACCAAGGCTTTCCCATCTTCGATATACTTGTAATCCACTATCTTTCTCTTTAACCAAAAAGTAGAGTATGGATCAACATATTTGTTCACATAGTATTTATAGCCTAGGTAAGGAGTAAGTAAGAGAACTCCCACCAATATGACAATAAACACCGCTTTTTTCGAAAATTTCATTGTAAAGCCTCCCGATATTTATTATTCGCTAGGTAGTTATCCACAAACCCTTCTCTACCCTCTGGCAACTTGTCAAGAGCATTTGCAAGTTCAAGTAGCTGCTTTTCATTCATTGTTTCGATAGTCAGACTAGACTGCCCTTTTAGATATTCCTTGATTTCTGGACTTGCTGATTCCCTCAAAAGCTCCATATACTTGTCCATACTTGTATTTGCAATTCCTGATTCTAAATACTTTTTAACACCGTACTGATCTAGATACTCCTCACGAACATAAGCGTCGTAATCATAATAATTATTTGGATCTATACTTAGTACTTTAGGTGTATGTGTAGGGACATTTCCTTTCCAAATATCATATCGCGGAACATTCTCCTGAATTAACGATATTGCCCCCTTACCTGTAAGTTTACTGGTAAGTTGCACGCGCGCTTTTTGAACTTCTTTACTTTGTTCACTTAAATTATCCTCATGCTTCTTCCTTGAAGCCAGATATCTACTTGCACCAGTAGTAAACTCTTTAAAAGGAATTTTTTTACCTCCTATTATAAATTTTTCTGGAACCGCTTCTCCTAAAGCACTAGCTCCACCATCCCAGTCAATAGAAGCATCTACTGAGTTTAGAATCGCTTTGAAAGCTCCTACAGCCACTTTTGTCGGTTTTCCTCCAGGAATGAGATCAGCTGTTGCACTTAATATATTCAAGAAATTATGCATTCCTTCTTTTTCTTTCTTGTCTACACTATCACCTAAAGATTTTAATGCATTAGAAAGATCAGCATCGTTACTCGTCACTGATAGGCTACTACTATAGAGTTTCTTTTCTAGAACTCCATCTTTATTTTCTGTAACTTCAAACTGAATAACATCATTTTCTCTCCCTAAATCAAGAATTTCAAAGCTATATTCCGTATGATGGGTATACATTGTACTGTTGCTATAGTTGCTGTAGGTGCTGGTACCTATCTTTAATTCCTCCACAGACTGAAGTAAGCCATTAAATTTATTGATTGCCTTCACTCTTCTCTTCATCGCAATCATCTCTGGACTATTCTCATCATATTTAGCTTCTTGCAAGCCTGCTTGAGTAGCTATCAACTCTTTAGCATAGCCTTTATTCACTTCTTTTAGGTTCTTTATATGAGCCTTACTAGTTTCAACTTCCACTTTTCCAAAGGCATCAATATAACGTTCAATTTTATACTTTTTGCCATCCTCTACAGCAGACGAAATCTCTATGGAAATAATCAAGTAACCACTTGGACTAATTGATTTCGGGTCCATCTTAACTGTTGTTTCTAATCTATCTTCCCAAGCTGCAATCATGACTTGAGCATCAGCTTCATTTTGAATAAAATCTAAGTAGCCAATCTTTTCAACTGTTACAGCATGATTTTTCATAATATTTTGGTAAACTCTCTCTGGAGCTGCAGATAGAACTGCCTGAGCATTTTTTATTACCCCAGCCAGGTCTGCAAAAGAGGTTTTTCCTGTTTCTGCAACTGTCTTTAAAGCGTCATCAGCATCAGAAATTCCTTGGTGAGTGGTATTACGAGCCTTAATTTCTTCATCAATAAAACCTTGTGCCTTCTCTTCATAGCCAGTAAAATCGACTGTCCCACTTCCTAACGCTTCCTGAGCTTCTTCCATCAAAGATTTCAAGCCATTTTTCTTGGCAATCATATCATCATACTGAGGACCACTTAGCGTAGTAACTATATTGTTTATTTCTCCCTTATCAGTATAAGCGTATTTCCCAAATCCCAGACCTTGTACAGTATGACTAAAGTCTGAAACTCCTTCTCCATAAGCTTTTAAAGCTGCTGGTCCTTGTTGAAAAACTTGTTCCTGTAGAATATTTAACTTTTTAAAAAAAGCATTAATAACCTCTCCCCTTTGACCCTCTACCTTTTGCGTAAAAGTTCGCTGAGTTTGAGCTGCAGCCGCTGTCAGTGTTGCCGAAAAGCTCGTAATGGATTCTCCATACTCCTTAATACCGCTCAAATTATGCGCTTTAACACTATCACCCATTGGTCGTCTCCCCCTTCTCTATTCTATTTTATCTTAAATGTTGGTGTTTTAAGTAAACTATTTTTTTGGTATTCTTCCCATTCATTAGCTATAGCTTCTGAAATCTGAGTATTTAAAGAGGATATCTCTAATCTTAGTAGCTCCACCATTGTATCACGTTTCGTATCTAAAGTGGTAGACAAGGTATTGATATCTGCCTGTTCTTGCTCACTTTCTGCATCGTACTTATCTCCAGCAACAGTTCCAAACGCACCATTCATATTAATATTAGCAATTCCGTAAACGCCTGCAACTGAAGCAATTAATTTCTTATTTTCAATAACACATGAATACTCTTCTAATTTTTTCTTAATAGCCTCTAAATTAGCTTTTCTAGCTTTCAAACTAGCCGAGACTCCAAAAGGATTCCCTGAAAAGCCAATAGGACTAATCGGGGTTAGACCATATAAATAATTAAAATCGTTCATCTTTTCTCCTCTCTTTTTATATGGATGTTCTTATTTCATCAAAACTTTAATTTTACGTGCAATATTATCTAAAATGTAATAATGAATCTGTAAATCTAAGTCACCTTCACGAATCGGACGATTATTAAGCGAACTAAAGACACTTTGCTCATTTATACGCATAGCTACTAAAGCTTGTTTAAGACCTTTTGCAACCTTAGATGCAGCGTCTATACCGCGAGAAATATTTGGAGATGTCATTACGATAGAAGCATAACCAGCCCTTATACCTTTCTCCAAGACAAAAGCTAATCGTTCTTGAACTGAACTATCTAATTCTGTCATCAATTCTGTCATTTGGTATACTATCACGGTCGCTTCATGCTGATTCTTGCGTTCTTTAGTTCGTATTCTAATACGTTTTTCTATATCTTCAAGAAGTTCTGAAACTTCTTGGGCCCCATTCGCTAAAATTATTCCCTCTTGCTCATTCAAATTATGGTAAGTAGGAGCGAGTACAATTATACGCTGAGTCCCACTTCGAACTTGATTTATAAACGCAATCATCTGATTATCTTGGTCTGTTAAGTAGAGAAGATTGCCTTTAGCCAGATTCCAAGTCACGGGCTCAACTGTCTCCAAGTCAAGTCCTAATGGCACGAGGCCGTGTTCATAGGCAGTCTGCACACTTGCACGACCATAGAAGTCTGCCTCCGTCAACTCCTCCGGCACCATCGGGATAGCACTTGGGCGTTGTCCTGTCCAAGCTTCTTGGAGGGAAGCCACTTCCTGACGTATGTTGTTGAGGACTTGGGTGTCATTGGCACCCGCTACTGGCAGTGCCAGCTGGATGACATCCACCTCTTCACGCTTCATGAGAGCTCGTCCCTTGATATCTTCCATAGTCATAGCGAGTGGCGTAGAGCCCACGATGGCCCGCACTTCACCTGCCTCATTTTGTGGCAGGCTCAACTGGTGCTTGAAGTTCGAGTAGAGTTGAGCACGAAGGTTGGTCTGGCGACCGGCTGTCACCAAGAGGTGAACCCCGATACTGAGACCTTCACGGGAGATACGCACCAAGAGCTTGAAGAGTTCCGCCTCATAGGCTTCTTCCTTGAAGGCCTCATAGCTATCTAAGAGGATGACGATAGCCGGCTCTTCCTGACCACTGGCCTGACGGTAGAGTTCCAAGGTCCCAACACCATAGTCCGCAAGGAGTTTCTTACGACGGTTGAGTTCTCTCTCCATGATTCGTACAAACTTAGAAATCTTCTCTGTTTGGTCCAAAAGCATGGTATCCGCCACCTGTGGAAGCTTGGACAATGGAGCCAAACCATTGGTACCAAAGTCCATCAAGTACATGGTAAGAGCCTTTGGACTGAATTTGCGAGCCAAGTCCATACCAGCAGTCTGAAGGAAGGTGGTCTTTCCTGTACCCGGACTTCCGTAAAGGAGGATATGACCATCCTTGGAGAGATTGATAGAGACAGCTTCCTGCTTCTGGGCCTGCGGGATATCCGCCATCCCCAAGAGGACAGAGAGTGGTTTCTCTTGTGTCCAGGCTACTGTCGGTTGCACTTCTTCCAGTTCGTCTAGTGCGATTCGCTCTTTGAGCGGTGGCAACCATGGCTGTGGTACTGGAGGAATCTCTTGTTCTTCACACAAGAGCTGGATATGGTGCACTATCGCATCCAACTCTGTTGGAACTTCCTTGATCTCATCCACATCTTCTAAGCCTGATAGGTCTTCATTCAAGATTTCATATTGACCCAATTCATTGATCAGGTAGATAGTATGGTCCTCGATCCCCATATCATCCTTGTCCGGCTGGTAATCCGCCCCTGACCAGGCTGACTGGAAGAGCTCATAGACTTCGTTATTCCCGACCTGTAGATAGGCACGTCCCGTCTGAGTAATCTCGGCTGCGTCCGGTGTATGAAGCATTTCATTGGAGTCCGAACGGTCTGCCACCTTAAGGGCGATCTTGAAGCGTGAGTTAGACCAGATCTGGTCATCCACCACACCAGATGGTTTCTGAGTAGCTAGGATCAAGTGGACCCCGAGGGAACGTCCGACCCGAGCGATGGATACCAGCTCCTTGATAAAGTCTGGCTGGTTAACCTTGAGCTCCGCAAACTCATCTGAGATGAGAAAGAGATGAGGGAGCGGTTCTGTCGCTTCTCCGTTTTTAAATTTTTTCTGGTATTGATTGATATGGTTGACTTCAAACTCTCCAAAGAGTCGTTCACGACGATGGATCTCCGCATTGATCGAAGCCAGAGCCCGCATAGATTGGGCACCATCCAAGTTGGTAATCGTCCCCAAGAGGTGAGGTAGGTTTTTAAAGAGATTGGCCATCCCACCACCCTTATAGTCAATCAGCAAGAAAGCCACATCATGAGGGTGGAAGTTAACAGCGAGGGATAGGATATAGGATTGGATGGTTTCTGACTTCCCTGAACCAGTCGTCCCTGCGATCAAACCATGAGGTCCATGGGCTTTTTCATGCAGATTGAGCTGAACCAGGTCATCCTGACCACGCAGACCAATTGGCACAGCCAAACTCTTGTAAGGTGCGTTCTTTTTCCAACGGCTCGATACTTGCAAATCCTCAAAGGTCTCCGCCCCATACATTTCCATAAAGGTCACAGAATCTGGGATCGAACTCTTAAGATTTTGGAGGTGATTGAGCGGTGCCAAGGTACGGGCGATCCGCTCCTTGTCATAATCTGCTGGGAAGTGGTCCAAACGGAAGTCCGTCTCTTTCAAAACTCCTTCTTCCATGACCAGTTGGCCTGTATTACGGTCCTTGATATTGATCACTGTCTGGATGTTCTCAGACAAGGAACTCATGACATCCTCTACAAAGATGAGAGAACAGCCTAATTCCGTTGGATCTTCGGTAAAGAACTCCATGATGATATGATCCAAAATCAGCTTCTCATCGGTCACTAAAACCACGTAATGAGGATGGAAGAGGGTGCTCTCCTTGTGGGATGCTTCTTCCTTTTGACTACGACGTAGTTTCAAGATTTGGTTCAAACTATTCAGAACTTGGTCCCGTGTTCGTTGATTGTAGACAAAACCGCGGACATTGAGTTCTTGCAGTTTAGCATGAGGTAGCCAACGCATCCAAGACCATTGCTCTTTTTCCTCTTCAGGCAGGATCGTAATAAACTGCACATCATGATAAGAATGGAAAGTCGCTAGCTGCATCACCAAAAGTTGCAGTTGTTCTAGAACGAGATTTCTAGGTCCAATATAACCCACCGGTCCATGGCTGAGGTTTGCCGGGATTGGCATATCTGGGATCTTTTTGTGACGACTATAGAGAGCGTAACCCTCTTCTTCTAGAGCATCCTTCTTACCGCTACGTTCCTGTTGACCGTATTTCAAGTCATAGCTAGTCGGCATTTTCCCGAGTCCCAAACGATAGTATAAAAAGTCAAAATGCAAGGGAGTCTTTTCGTAAATCCGGTGATTGTAACTTTCAACCAAATCCGTCAATTCTAAAATCGTTGGAAAATGATAGTGCATCCCTTCTTTTTGTTCTCGTTCCAGACGAGTCAATTCCTTGACCTTATCTTTCAGGTAAAGACGATAGAGATCGACCCGTTCCTTCTTATCAGCCTTGTACTTTTTACGATTTTTGATGAAACCACGGATAGAAAAAATCATTGTGGTTATGGACATCCCTACTGTCGCAAGGATATAGATCCCTCGAGGTTGAATTAAGGTGATTAAGACGGTTACCCCGACCATCATCAAAGGAGGAACGATCAGCTTTAACAGTTCATCACTCGGCTTAACCGGTTCCTGGCCTGGGGGATTGATCAAGATTTTATCCTCGCTACCACGATAGATGATCCGTGGAGAACGATGATAATCTGGATAATCTTCATAAAAACCATATCGAGATGGTTCTCTCAGAGTCAGTTGTGGCCCAACTTGAGCAGGACCCTGGACCCATACTTCATCAGGATAGAACTTGATCGTCACCGCCCCTAGACTCAACTCATCTCCAAAACCAATCAATTGCTGGTCCATTTGTTCCAGATGATTGTTTCGATAAAATGCGCCTTTTAGTCGAGTTAGCTTCCATTGATTTTGGGATTTTTGGAGTAAGAGTTCAACATCTCCATCTAGTGTGATCAATGCACCTTTTTGAGAGCCAATCTGAAACTCTGATAAATCCAAAAGGTCATAAACCCTTGGCTCCCCTTCTCGGAGATAAAAGACGACCTCACCCAAACGCAGACCATCTTTCAAGAGTCCTGCTTCATCGTCGTATTGATAAAAGACCTCGTCACCATCGACCTTGAGCTGAATCGGTCTTTCCTGTTGAGAAAGGTAGACTTGGGCCTTTTCAGTCGCCCCTATCAAGACCGTCTTATCTGCACTCAGTTCTACTTCATAACGCAGACCTTGGCTGTAGAAAATGATTTGTTTTTTCATAATTTCTCTCCTTGGTCTACTTTAATTGCTAGAGGAGCTACTTGGAACAGGTTTCTTCTCAGATGACGGTTTGGTTTCAGAAGCCTTGTCTTGAGGGTTAGGAGTTGTAGAAGCATTGGAGCTTGATTCACTCGTTAGTAGCTCACTTCGACTATCCCAGTATTTCTTATACTCGCTTTCCAAAGTATTCAACTTACTTTCACGGTCTTTCCCTGACAAGTTGCCATCTTCTCGAACCTGCTTGATTTCCTGAGTCAAAGCATAGAGAATCAAGTCACTGTCGTTAATCCGTTTGGCAATATCAAGAGCCTCTTCAAAGCGATTGCGCCCAACCTGGATCCAGTAAGTCAAATAAAGTTCATCTGACTTGAGTGTTACGTTGTTCAAGATGACTTTCTTTTGTTCAGAAGAAAATTCCAACCCCTGAATATAAGAGTAAGCCAACTCATACTTTTGCGTATTCGGCAAGCTAGCTGGATCAATTCTCTCTAATTCTGTAATAACACCACTATAATCCACTTTAATAAAGGCAGTATCAGCCTGCAACATCTTTTCTTTGAAAGGATTTTGCACAAAAATCAGATAGATCAGTGGAACGATTAGCAAGACAACGCTGGCTGTTAACCAAATCGTTGCCAATTTAAAGACACGATGGCGTCTACTTGGAACCAAGACCAAATCTGCCCGTTCTTTCGCAGCCTTCTCCGTGTAGTACTTCTCCAAAACAGCTACTGCAGCCTCTATATCATCTGCCTGACATAGGTCATTTAAGAAGTCTGGCAAGGTCTCTAATTCCAAGGAACCATTATAAAGATCCATGAAATCCAAATCGCTAAATAGTGTTACTGTAAAACATTTGGCCTGGCGTAAAAAATCTTCTGAGGATATGGATTGAGGAACCATCAGACCAGGAATTCCACGATAAGCAATCTTAGCCTGAGCATCCTTGGTAATAAAGAGATTTACTGGGTGCAAAAGGAAAGTCACAGGTAACTCCAAGGCGCCCTCTAGACGAAAAACGTTTAGGGCCAAACGGATTCTTTCCGAAATGGTGCGTTCCTTTATTTCCTCATAAGTCAGTCCATGAGCTTCGACTTGATAGGAGAAGGTGACGCTATCCTCATCAGACACCATCGATTGCTCCAAAAAGAATGGATGATGCAAATCCAATAGTAAGAGTTCCCGTAAATCTTGACTCGCAACATCTGAACGTTTGAGTTTTAATTCCCAGTTTGTTTCATTTTTTTCATAGACAAACGACTGTCCACCAAATTCAAATTTTTCTTCAGCCACCTATATCTCCTCAATTTCTACTAAATCTCCTGTCGTCATAGGATAATCAGACAGATGTTTCCCTTCATCAATCAACAAACCTTTATTGACAATTCTTAATTGATATTTTTTTCGCTTGATACCTGGATTAAAAATCGTATCTACTTCTCGCACCAGCCGGCGCACTTCAATTCGCCGTGGAATGCGAATATCCACATCTCTTTCTCTCAAACGTAGGGTAATATTGATATGTTGCTCCACCTTTTTTCACGCCTCCTATGTTTGGTTTATCCTTTTCTAAGTTATTTAGACAGACTAGTTGTAAAATTAGTCCATCCCTTCTACCATCACACGATAACTCATTACTGCCGTTGCTCCAAAAAGCAAGAAAATCAACACCACATAGAATATCTCTGGAAGAAAGTCATTCAGACCACCTTTTTCTACATGGCCTATATTTGTTTGAAATTTAATTGTTTTTTGAGCATTGGGCTGAAACAACTGTTCTTCAGAAGATTTTTTCACTGGTCTCTGTATAGCAGAAAACAGTTGGCCCCTTTCTGTGATCAACTGTTCCTCTTGATGCTGTTGCATGTCCTGCAACCTCTTTTGAGTCGCTTCATTAAAAAGCTCCTTGATTTGTTCAGACTGTAGACCAAATTTCAATCCCTCTTTCTTTTCAAGTCGGGAATCATCAATCTGCAGACTGTTATCCTTCAAATCATCTGCAGCAGCCCCAGAGACTGCTGCACATGTTACTAAGGTAAGAAGGAAAAGAATGATTTTCTTCATATTTCTAATTTCTATTCTTTCTCAGCTTGACTTGCTTGAAACCACAAACTACTTTCTCTGATAAAAACATTTATAATAAGTAAAACAGCTATGACAACAATCGTTACAACAAAAGCGATAATTGCTGCTGGATGTCCATCAAAGTATCCTGAGAGCAAACCTTCTAATATCGATAACGCATTGAGATTTTTGATAAATGCTGGGAAACCAGTTAGACTTGCCGTTGTCCCAATAGCATTTGATAGGTAAACAAAGCTAATCATCATAAAGAAGGAGAGTCCCATACCAATCACTCGGAAATGTTTAAGCAATAGATATTGTCCTTGAATCAGTACAAATGCGGCTAAAACAATTAATAGAACCCAAGATGGTTGATACTCACGACCAACCTGTAGCTGAACACTTGATACAACACCAACTACCAATCCGACAACGAGACTTAAAGCAGATAGGATGGTTACCGTCATCAAGTCTGTATCATGTAACTTATCAAGTTTGAACTTATCTTTGACTTTGCGAATAACGTTTTGAGTTGCAAACAGATAGGCTGTAAAGAGGCTAACAATCTCCAATAGTAAAATCCATGTAAATGGACGGTAAACATTGACAGTCGCTTTCACTGAAGTAGCATTTTGGGTAACAGGATTGGATAAGAAGTTCAACAATACTTCGTTTGGTACCCCATTTTGATAGGCATTATTCAGAACCTTCACAAAGGATTCTACAAAGTTTCCATTATTAGTCAATTCTTCGTTAAACTGCGTCATCAAGGAGTCAGCATCTTGTGACAACTTTTCAGTACTTGTTTGAGCGTTTGACAATTCACGATTGAAATTACCTAAAGTCTCATTCACAGACTCTGCAGCTTTGACATTACTTTGAGAAGACTCCTTCACACCCGTAGTTTCTGACAAGAGAGCTGCATAATCCGAATTTAGGGTAGCCAATTGATTATTAGTCTCTTCAAAAGCAGAATTGCTCCCCCCTTGCTTCTCAACCAAATCATCTAGTTTCTTTTCCAACTTCTTGTACAACTCTAACTGTTCATTGATTTTTGTATTCAATTCTTGGTTGGTAGTCAAAACATCCTGCACATTTTTTTCTAAAACAGGCTTGAGAGTAGTCAGGTTTGACAAGGCTTTATCTACTTTCCCTTTGACACCATCAGTTTCTTTATCGCTAGCAGGTGTAGTTAAGCTGTCTTCATATTTCTTCAGATTTGAACTAATAGCTTCAAGCCAAATATCTGACAATGCTTTAGACACATTACTATTTTTTAACTCTTTGACGGTATCGTATGCTTGTTTGAGTGCTTGTACCTTTTGGTAGTCAGAAGCTATTTTCTGAACCTTTTGTCCATAAGTCACTGCTGCTTGCTGAACACGTAACACATCTACTGGAGCACTAGCTGCTTGGACATCATTCAAGGAGATATTAATTGATTTTAGCTCTGCTTTTGGAGCTGGGCTTGGAGTCCCGGTTGAACCTGTAGTTGGAGTCGGAGCTGCCTCTGCAACACTATAGGCTACTTTAAAAGTCCCACCCGTCTTCAAATCAATTTCTTGACCAAACTCAACTGGTGTACCATCATAAGTGACTGAGTGAACTGTCACTCCTGATTCAGCTTTCCATGATACCTTAGCCTTTGTTCCTGTTCGTCCAACAGCACTCGTACTCGAGATTGCCAGATCTTCCAAATTCTTCAAATCAGTCGAATTGATCTCGTCACTAGGCTCTTTGATTGTTTTTAATTCAGTATAGTTTACAGAAGGAATTGTGATCGGTGTCATACCAAAACCACTAAATTCTTTTCCACTAAAGTTTTCTTTTGGTAATTCTGAGATTGCAGAAGCCAACTGCTCTTTGAGAGATTCTTCAGCCTTCTCTAGGTCTTTGTTTGCAGCTGTATCCAAAAATTGCTTAAGAGTGATTTTGCTCTTCTCACTTGTCCCATAGTAAGTGGCTAATTTCTCATCAATAAAGTTATGAATATCCTTTTTATGATTTTCAAACTTCGTTCTTTCATCTGTTAGATTGTTCTGTAAACTATCAATCTCTTTTTTGATGTTTTCTGCGACTGTTTTATAGGAAGGTACAACTTCAGATGACGTACCATCAGAGGATGCTGCTGTTCCATCTATATTAGAAGTCAGATTACCTTGAGATTCGATTAATTTCTTATAAGTTTTAATTTGTTCCTGAACGTCTTCCCGACTCTGAGAAATGAGCCCAGTGATAACATCCGCATGATTTTTCTTCTCAGTGACCCTATCCTGAAGCAGAGTGTCAAGCTTTTTACCATAGGCAATCTGTGAAACGTCATAACGACCAAAAATCTGAGAATAACTATCCAAACCTGTCTTTAAAGCACTGTTGGCGTCAACAGAAGAACTAGACATACTATAGAGAGTTGGGAAAAGATTTTTAGAGTTGATAGCTGTATTATATAAATTCGTACGATAGTTTCCGATATTGGTCGCTTGTATCTGTGAGCTAGCTTGAACATTCTTTTGTGCTGTATAAAGGTTGTTCAAAATACTAGCCATATACATGTCCACTAACTGACCATTCAAATCAGCAACAATATCTTTCGCTAGTTTATTTGCATCATTTTCTACTTGCAAATTTCCTTGCGCATTCACCTTATAATTGATGGTTGTCTTATCAACATTGATGCTGTTAATATCGAGTATTTTTTCAGAAAAGTCACTAGGAATTGTTAAAACGAGTTGGTATTTCCCACTTTCTAACCCAGAATCAGCTGCTCCACGAGGGACAACAGACCAGTTTTGTGAATTATCACGCTCGATATTTTTTACATAACTAGCACCTAGATTGTATTCTTTTGTATCTACGTAGACAGGCTTATCTTCATTTACGATAGCTACATTTAATTTTGTCTGCTGATTAGCCTTTGCATTATTCTCATTGCTAATCGTTGTATTTTTTTGAACAGATAGATTCAAAAAAATAATCAATGCAAGCAACCCTAATGCCAACAGACTACTTCCTATATATTTAAAAATTCTATTCTTCTTCATATTACTTTAAATCTTCTCCGTCATAAAAAATAGGAAGGCTCTCGCCCTCCTAAAGCCACTTATATAACAAATTAAATTTGTGATGCAAGATCTTGGTCGTTTTGTTCAACAATTTCAGCAACCTTGTTCAACTGTGCATTGATTTCATCAAGCAAAGTTGCAAACTCCTCAATTTTTGGAGACAATTCTGTGAATTGGCGATCAAAGCTCTCAAAAGCAGCACCTTTCCAGTTGTCTCGGATAGTATTTTGCTCTTGAGTCAATGTACGAAGTACTTGTCTTACTTCCTCAGAACCTTGAGTGTACTTTTGAGCAGAGGTGCGCAATTCTTCTGTTGTTAATTGAATTAAAGCCATGTGAAACTCCTTTATATTAATTTATGCCCTCATTATATCAATAATTTGCCTCAATTGCAAGTTTAAAATTCATTTTTTATTCTATTTATAAAAAAAATAAGAGCTATTTCCATCTAAAAACTAGTAAGAAAGATTAAATTATCTACTTTTCTTGTATAATTACTTCTTTTTTTATTTATAATAACAAACTATAACAAACTCATATCATCCTTCTTTTATAAGGTATATTTGTCAAACGTTCTTTTCTTCTAACTTTCTATGAAAGTTTTTATTCTCTTGATGACGAGCTTCCAACACATTCTCTATACGACTCTTGTAAAGTTGATGATAGTTATCCAAATTGTTCTCTATCTCAAAGATATATGGTTGAATTTCAGCAAAACTACTGTCTCTGCATGCATAGGAAAGCGCCTCTAGGAGATGATCCGTCTCCCTACTAAACTTGTGGAAATCATCATCCAAATCCATCTCCAAACGCTCTAAGTCTCGTAATTTACGATTATGCTCATCCTCTAGTTTCTGAAGTTGATTTTTATCCATCACAAGTTTTCTCCTAGCTCTTGATCGGACTTTGTAAAGTAGGGGTTTGCATGGTCTGGGTCAAGTAAGTTTCGGCAGCATCAGCGGCCTTGCCCTCAAATCCACCCTTAATATTGTTTACATAAGTCTTAGAAGCGTACTCTTGCATATCTGAAGCTGCTTCTTGCAACTGCTTAGCTAACTCCACTCCTTTAGCAAGGATTGACAGTTCTTTTGCAGTTACTAAGGCCCTGACTGCTTGGCGTTCTTGTTCCTTCATTCTTTCTTTGAAGCCTCTGTCGAGTTGCTCTCTTGTAATTAAAGTATCCTCATCCGTTAGGACTAACATTTTTTTCCCTCCATGTTTGTTTTACATCCGCCAATAGATTGTTAAAATCTTCAGCACTATTTGTATCTATGGTTTCAAAGGAACCACTAGCTTTAACCAGGCTTTCCCCTAGCTGCTCAATTTGTGTCAGGAAGGATGTTGCTGCTGTCTTCGTGTCACTTGCAACGCCTTCATCCCAAAAGCTTGTTGTGTCAAAACCAGAAAGTAGATTTGTAACTTCTGAACTTGACAAATATCCAACCATGTCAAACGCTGTCTGTCTTGTTTCTTTTATCATGTTTTGAATATCTTCCTTAGCATCTGAAAGTAAAGTTTTCACAGATTTAACTTTGTCTTCCATGTCAAAATTTGCCAACTGGGCTGCTGTCTGAAGCAACTGAGCTCGGACCAAAATCCTCTTTTCTCCTGTAAGATTACCATTTCTCAGTTGTTCCTGATAACGAGGAATAGCTTCTCGATCCCACTTTATAGATTCCTGACGAGCTTCTTCGACGATCTTACTATATTCAGTTGTAAAATTCTCATAAACAACATAACCGATAGCCGCCTTTGTTAGGGCCTCACCCCTCATAATGGAATCTAAAATATTAGCTGCTACATTTTCATCGACTCCTAAAGCCCGGAGGGAATCCAACGTTGTCGCTATCAGTCGAGCTAGCTTTTCACCTGCCCTGAGCAATTCCGGGTGAAAATCCTCAGATGCAGTCAATAAATTTCCCTTTCCATCCGATTGGAAAACACCAAAGTCATGGGAACTTTCCGGATCAGTAATCTGGGTATAATGAAGGGGGACAAGGACATTAACTTTACCAACGGGTTTCTTAAGTGGTTCATCGGAGTCCCCAGGTAATTTAGTGATGGTATGCTCGCGGTTAAGCATACCCACGACATCAAAAGGATTGACATAGTACTCAATTTTTTCGCTAATCTTTTTGATTTTCTCATCGCTGAGGCCCATTTTCTTTAAACTCTTTGTTGTGTCTGGACCGTCGAACAGGACCACTTTCCCGATTTTCTCAAGTTCCTCATCGCTGAGGCCAGCTACCCCTTGAGCGGAGACAATGGTTCCCAGGGAGTGACCTGTGATGTCCATCGTCGCATTTGGAGATTTTTCGCGCATTTCAGCGATTTTCGTTTTCATTCCTACTGTCGCTAACTTGGCTTGCGGTGTATGGATATGATTGAGAGCGAACTTAGCGTCGTTGTCAATCCAGTCGTTCCAATTTTCTTTACTGATGGCATCACTGCCGCGGATAGTCATATAAGTTTTCGTAGTATCATTAGTCAAGGTAGGCGTATCCGTTAAGTAGTAGGCACTGAAACCAGCTTCATCATCAGTTAATAGTCCTTTTTGATAACGTTTGTGATGAATATCCTGCCTCATCCCATTCGCATCAGGAACTGGTATCGATGTGACTTTATAAGTATCTCGCAAATCAGGATCCGGCTGCAAGTAGACTCTACCATTATGGGGTAGATGTTTACCTCCGGGGGTGATTTCTTCGTTATAAATTATTTCTTTTGAATAGTCAAACACTCTTGCTTCTATTGAATTATTTTTAGGTGGAAAATTATTGGGACGACCAATATAAGCCGATTGCGCTAAATCCGCATAAAAATTATCAAAGGTTTTTAAATTACTGTTAGTCATAAATCTCCCATACGTTGCCTTTCAAAACTCTTATCGGTTGCATTTCAGAAATTTTCTTAATATTGGGAATACTATTGCTATTATATTCTATAGGGAAACCAATTGTAAATTCAGTATCTTCATTGTTATTTATTTTTCCATCCAATGTTATAATATATCCCCCACCTTGAGGGGTACCATTTCCTATATTTTCTACTTTCATACTATCCCAATCAAATTGGACACTTTCGACTTTAGGATTTCTAGACTTTATAAAGTTCGCCATCTCATCTTCATGCTCCTTCAGATAAGCCAACTGCTTAGCCCGTGGGCTCAGAGTTATTCCTCCAAATAGATTTGTTTTCTGCGCCATCCATGCTCCTCCTCCAAAAATTACAAGTGCTAAAATTAGCCAAAGTAAAGTACGTTTTTTCATCTCTTTCCTCCTATATAGCGGAATCTAAGTATATTATATCATGAATGTAAAAAAAAATACTTTTAGTAAGTATTCGAAGTTAATAAGCAATGAGGAATAATGTTAAATCTGCATAAAAATTATCAAAGGTTTTTAAATTACTGTTACTCATAAAGATCCCATAAATTTCCTTTCAAAATTCTTATTGGTTGCATTTGAATAATAACAAGTTTCTCAGGGATTTCATTTAAATTACGTTTTAGTGGAAAACCTAATGTAAATTTAGTATCCTTATTATTATTGATTCTACCGTTCACTGTCATCATATAACCTCCGCCTTGAGGAGTTCCATTTCCTACCTGACCAACTTCCATACTATCCCAATCAAATTGGACACTCTCAACTTTTGAATTCCAAGATTTAACGAAGTTCGCCATTTCCTCTTCATGCTCCTTCAGATAAGCCAACTGCTTAGCCCGTGGGCTCAGAGTTATTCCTCCAAATAGATTTGTTTCCTGTGCCATCCATGCGCCTCCTCCAAATACTACAAGGGCTATAACTAGCCAAACCAAAGTACGTCTTTTCATCTTTTTCCTCCTATATAGCGGAATCTAAGTATATTATATCATGAATGTAAAAAAAAATACTTTTAGCAAGTATTTGAAGTCAGTGGGGAATGAATGATGTTAAATTTGAATAAAAATTATCAAAATTTTTTAAATTACTATTAGTCAAGCAGTTTACCCCCAATACGCAACGGACTACCAATTCCAATAGAATTAATTAAAATTTTTCCATCTGTAATCTTAATAATCACACTCCAGCTTGAGTTTGGTATATTATTAAACCCTCCATAAACCTGAACAATATCGCCGCCTCCTTGAGGTGTACCATTTCCTATCTTATCCCATTGTGTCTGTTTCCAATCTATTTGAATCGATTCGACTTTAGGATTTAAAGATTTTACAAACTCCTTAATATCCTCTTCATGCTCCTTCAGATATGCCAACTGCTTAGCCCGTGGACTTAGAGTTATCCCTCCAAATAAATTTGTTTTCTGTGCCATCCATGTGCCGCCTCCAAATACTACAAGAGCTAAAACTAGCCAAAGCAAGGTATGTTTTTCCATATTGATGCTCCTTCAGATATATCATCTCCCTCTTACAATCCAAAACTCCTTAATTAAAAACAAATTACGGATCTATTGTTGCTTTAGAAATAGAAGATTGTCATTAAAACTAGTATAGCATAAAAGCCTCAAACAACCTATTTCACCAATCACTCTTCTTGAAGACTTGTTAATAATTTAACCAGAAGGATTTGAGTTGAATGCAAAGAAACAATAGTGTGAATTGTGCTAAAAATAATCAAAAACACCTCATAGTGTGAATCATGAAGTGCTTGTGAACGTTGATAGTATCGTATTGATTAAGGTTTTAAGGCAACTGACTTTGTCAGATCGCAGCCACATTTGTAAGCGACTAAAGTCGCAACAACTGTGTCAATTGCACCAATTTAGTAAGAAAGTATAAAAAAAAGAACACCTCGGAAGGTGCTCTCTGTAAGTATAGTAATTCTCTCGAATTAACGTTTACTAAATTGTGAAGCTTTACGAGCTTTCTTAAGACCTGGTTTCTTACGCTCAACTTTACGTGAGTCACGTGTAAGAAGTCCTGCGCGTTTCAATGAATCGCGGAAGTCTGGGTCTACTTGAAGAAGGGCACGAGCGATACCGTGACGAATAGCTCCTGATTGACCAGCGTATCCACCACCAACAACGTTAACGAAAACGTCGTATGAACCTACAGTTGAAGTAACTGCGAATGGTTGGTTGATAACAAGACGAAGGTCAGCGTGTGGGATGTACTCTTCAACATCTTTTTTGTTAACAGTGATTTTACCAGTTCCTGGAACAAGGCGAACGCGTGCAACAGCGTTTTTACGACGTCCAGTACCTGCATATTGTGCTTGTGACATACTTTATTGTTCCTTTCCTTAGATAAGTCCTGAAATATCAAGAACTTCTGGTTGTTGTGCAGCGTGAGTGTGCTCAGCTCCAACGAATACTTTCAATTTCATACCTTGAGCGCGGCCAAGAGTATTGTGTGGAAGCATACCTTTAACTGATTTTTCGATCAAACGTACTGCATTTTTAGAACGAAGTTCACCAGCAGAGATTTGTTTCAATCCACCTGGGTGGTTTGAGTGAGTGTAGTAGATCTTATCAGTTGCTTTTTTACCAGTCAATTTGACTTTTTCAGCATTGATAACGATTACGAAGTCACCTGTATCAGTGTGTGGTGTGAATGTTGGTTTGTTTTTTCCGCGAAGTACGCTAGCAACAACTGCTGAAAGGCGTCCAAGAGGTACATCAGTTGCGTCAACAACGTACCATTTGCGTTCTACTTGGCCTGGTTTAGCCATGAATGTAGTTTTGTTCATGATTTCTCCTATATGAATATCGTTTTTGTTTACAGGGCGGATGTTCCGGTCCGCGGGGTATTTGAAAGGTTCCGGGGCCTTACAAATGGGGTAAACAATACCGTCTACTATCATACCAAATTTCACTACTAAAAGTCAATAGATATGAAAATATTTTTCCCTTTTATCATTAAAGAAGCTTTCATATTAATCATTCTCAATATGCTTTCTTTCCCATTTTTAATCGATGTACTACTTCTTATTTTATAGTAGATATGTTTTTGCGTAATATCATTACAAACTATTTTGTTGAATTATATATTTTTTTTATATATCATACTTGACAATTATTCTAAAAGAAGGTAAGCTATATATAAATTAATTATATATATTTTTTTTACATAAGGAGGTGGTTCATGTATTTCCCTACATCCTCAGCTTTAATAAAATTTCTCATCCTTGCCATTCTTGAAAAAGATGATTCCTACGGTTATGAGATTAGCCAGACCATTAAGCTAATTGCTAACATCAAAGAGTCTATTCTTTATCCCATACTAAAAAAGCTGGAACAAAATGATTATCTCGCAACTTATTCGAAGGAAAAACAGGGGCGTAAACGAAAATACTATACACTTACTTCTTACGGATATGAATACCTACTTACTCTGAAAGAAGAGTGGAAACTTTATACTACAACAATCAACGGCATCGTAGAAGGGAGCATTCGACATGACAAAAACTGAATATCTAGCTGAGCTAGAAAAGTATCTAAAAAAACTACCACGTAAGGACTACGAAGAAACTATAGAACATTTCACTGAGTATTTTGACGAAGTAGGACCTGAAGGTGAAGTAGCCGCTATTGCTGATTTAGGTAATCCAAAGGAGGCAGCTCATGAAATTATGATACACCTTTTGGACAAAAAGATAGAAGAAGATGATCAAAAGAATAATTCAGCAAATAGTACAAAGAATATCGTTCAAATTTCTATTCTGTCAATTTTGGCAGCTCCCTTAGCTATCCCCCTTTTTATAGTAGCTATAGTCTTAACTTTTGTTTTCTTTTTATTCATTTTTACTCTGGCTTTCCTAATGGCTATTGTTAGTTTAGCTCTCTTTATATTCGGTGCAAGCTTAATCTGGGAAGCTCTCACACTAGGGCTCTCTACCTCCATCCCAGCATTCCTATTTATTCTTGGATTCAGTATTATTGCCTTAGGACTCTCTGGGTTCTTCTTCTCAAATATCTCTCCAATTGTTCAGTTTGGTAAAGCTGGCTTTGTCAAGCTAGCACAAGTATTTGCAAAGAAAGGAGCACATTATGGCTAATATGAACTCGAAGAAAAAATTTTTATCTATAGCTATCTTAGCTTGTATCTTAGGTGTTGCTTTGACGACCATCGGATCTGCAACAGGTGGATTCAATGATTTAATCAACTCTACTAAAAATAAATTAAAGGCAACAAAAACCGAAGAAAGTTTCTCTGAAATTTCTTCTTTAACTGTAAATCTAGCAATGAGAAACCTTGTTGTCGATGAATCCTCTGATGATAATGTCCATTTAAGCTATTACCAACACGACCACAACTATCAGATTAACAATGATACGTTTGGAAAACTCACGGTAAACTCTGAAAATGGAAAATTAAATCTCAGAGAAGAAAATTCAGGGGGCTTTCATATAAGCTCTGGAATCCAATCTCTCCTCAGTTTATTTAGTAACGAGTATCAGGAAAAAAACGTTGTTTACCTCACTCTACCAAAGGGAACCAAACTTGAGACGTTTAATAGTAGCTCCTCGCTTGGAGATATTACACTATCTAATTTATCAGCAAATAACGCTGAAATTACTTTATCCAAGGGAAATCTAACAATCAACAATAGTCAATTTTTGTCTAGCAAAATCCGTAACGCTCTTGGAGATATTACTCTAAACAATAGTCACATTAGCTCTGGAGAAATCAAAGATTCTTCGGGTAATATCGGACTAAATAATAGTCATTTTGAAACTGGTGAAATCACTGCTGCTCTGGGCGATATCAATCTAAATTCAAGTAAAATTTCCGACACTAGTTTAAAAATATCTAGTGGCTCAATAAGTTCCAAGCAATTAGACTTCGTTGGAAACATCTCCATCACTAATCAGCTAGGAGATATCAACCTGCAACTGGTTCCCAATAGTTTGAATAAACTATCCTTCGATCTAAAAACAACTCTTGGTGATATTGATATCCCTAACGGTATCAATGTAGAATACACTAAAGACAGCAAGCATACTGGTAATACTCTCGTTCACAAAGTTGAAAATCCTACTGCCACTCTCACTATTACTGCAAAAAGTGGAAATATTAAGCTAAACGAATAAATCATTTTTTGCATGTATAGGTGAAAAAGGATCTATGCCTTTTTCTCCTAATACTATGTATTTTTAGTTATTGTTTCTAAAGAAAGTATTAGGATAAAAATACTCAAAAAGGATAAGATTTCACTTGAATCTTATCCTTTTGTTATTTTATATTTTCTTCTAATCCGCAAACCTATTTATAAGCTAAGGCACGTTTAAAGGTTTTCCAGATTCCCAAATCATCTGTTTGAAGGACTAGACTAGCATACATGCGTCCGATAAAGGCTGTCGCAGTGACCGCAAAAACAACCGTTATGGCAAGCGAAATCCAAGCTTCTAGACCACTGGCATACCCATTTATAGCTCTAAACGGCATAAAGAAGGTCGAGATGAAAGGAATATAGGAACCAATTTTCAGAACTAAATTGTCCCCAGCAGCACCTAGAGAGGTCACACCGACAAATCCTGCTATAATCAAGATCATCAATGGCGACAAGGCCTTTCCTGAATCCTCAGGGCGAGAAACCATAGAGCCTAGGAAGGCTGCTAAAACAACGTACATAAAGAGACTAACCAAGACAAACAATAAGGTATTGAGCGAGAAAGCCTCTCCTAGATGATTTAAAATTCCAGATTGTGCCAAGATAGGGATATCTTTAAAGAGCAGAATGGCAGCAAGTCCACCCACGACGTAAATGCCAATATGAGTCAAAATCACAAGAAGTAGAGCCAGCATGCGAGCGTAGAAATAATGACTAGCTCGGATACTAGAGAAGACCACCTCCATGATTTTGGTTCCTTTCTCGCTAGCTACTTCCTGAGCAGTGACACTAGCATAGGTAATCAAAATCATATAAAGGAAGAAACCAAGCCCTGCGGCCGCAATGGTTTGAACCATCTTTTTATTTTCTTTGGATTCATCAATCTTCTCAGTAAAGTCAACAGTTTGAGCCAGGCGTTTTTCCTGTTCTTGAGACAAATTGGCTGCCGAACGATTGAGTTGATATTGCAGTTCGTTTAACTTATTGGTTACTGCTAGCTTGATGCCTGTTTCAAGAGAAGTTTCACCGTGATAGACGGCCTTGAGGATGCTGTCCTCTTGGTCAATGGTTAGGTATCCCTTGATTTTCTCATCCTTGATAGCAGCTTGAGCACTGGCTTCATCCTTATAATCAAAGTTGATACCATTGGTACCCTTGAGCCCTTCTTCTACAGATGGCACCGTTGTTACTACTGCTATCTTGCTATTCTTGGCCATAGAAGACCCTTGGAGAAAGCCGATTCCTACAGATAAGGCTAAAAAGAGGAACGGCGAAATCACCATAAAGAAGAAACTCCACGACTTGACATGTCGAAGATAGGTTTCCTTCATTACAACCCACATATTTCTCATACTTCCACCCCTGATTCTAGTTTAAAGATTTCATCGATTGTTGGAGCTTGTTGGTCAAAGGTCGCGATATATTGACCTTGAGTGAGGATGGGGAAGAGTTCCCTTCCAGCACTTTCATCATCTAGGATCAATTTCCAACTACCTTGCTTGGTCAAGCTCACCTGTTTGACGTGAGGAAGTTTTTCCAATTCTTCCTTGCTTTGTTCACTTGAAACAAAGAGACGTGTTTTCCCATATTGATTACGGACATCCTGAACTGGTCCATGCAAGACCACACGCCCGTCACGAATCATCAGAATATCATCGCAAAGTTCCTCAACGTTGGTCATGACATGGTCAGAAAAGATAATGATTGCACCGCGCTCTTTCTCTTTTAAGATGACCTGCTTGAGCAACTCAGTATTGACTGGATCCAAACCACTAAAAGGCTCATCCAAGATAATCAAGTCTGGCTCATGGATTAGGGTGATAATGAGCTGAATTTTCTGCTGATTTCCTTTGGAGAGGCTCTTGATTTTGTCGGTCAATTTCCCCTTCACTTCCAATTTTTCCATCCATTGAGGGAGTTTTTCCTTGACTTCCTTAGCATCCATGCCCTTTAGAGTCGCCAAGTAGCGAACTTGCTCAAGGACTGTCAGTTTGGGCATGAGGCTACGTTCCTCAGGCAGATAACCAATCCGAGCATAGGTTTCCTGACGAATCTCCTGCCCATCCAGACTGATCTCTCCTTGATACTCTAAAAATTTCAACATACTGTGGAAAATCGTTGTTTTCCCAGCACCATTCTTCCCGACCAAGCCCAGAATCCTTCCCGAACTTGCCTGAAAATCGACACCAAACAAGACTTGCTTGGGACCGAAACTTTTCTCTAGATTTCTTACTTCTAACATTTTCCACCTCCGAGATATGTTGCACTTATTATACTCCTTTTTGATAGCCTTTACAACGATTTATGTCCATTTTATCGGATTATAAGTAGCAAAAGTATCCTATCTCTAATAAATTTAAGTGCTTCAGCGATAGCTTTAGTATAACTCATTAAAGACTTTCTGAGATGGCTTCCTCCTCAACTATCGCTTTTCTCTTCTGAACTGCCCTTTTGAAACTAAAAATCCACCCCGAGGGATGGATTTTAGACTATTAACGCACTTCTGCATTCACTTTTTCTTCGAGTGATGCTTGGATTTTTTCCATATAGCGTGCGACTTCTTCGTCTGTTAAGCTATCTTCTGGATTTTGGAAGGTCAAGCTATAGGCCATTGACTTCATGCCAACTCCCAGTTTTTCGCCTGAGAAGACGTCAAAGAGTTTGATATCTGTCAAACGTTTCACGCCTGCAGCTTGGATAGCGTCTACAACTTCTTGATGAGTGACTTCTGCCTTGAGGAGTAGAGCCACGTCACGACTGACTGCTGGGAATTTAGTGATTTCTACAAATGGAGCAGCTGGTTGAAGGGCAACTTCGATGGCTGAAAGGTTAAGTTCAGCTACATACGTTTCTGGAATATCATAAGCCTTGGCAGTGACTGGATGCACTTGGCCAAGGAAACCAAGAACTTGGTCGCCGAGTGAAATCACGGCCGTACGTCCTGGGTGGAGACTTGCAATCTCAGCTGTTGCTGTATAGGTCACTTCAAGTCCCAAACGATCAAAGAGCGCTTCTAAGATTCCCTTAGCATAGAAGAAATCAACTGGAACTGCTGCCGTTTGGAAATCTTTTTCAGCAACCAAGCCGGTTAAGGCAAAGGCAAAGCTATTGATCTCATTTGGTAGATCTTCTTTTGGATTGCCTGTTTGTTCAAAGACTTTTCCAATCTCGTAAAGAGCCAAGTTTTTGTTCTTACGAGCCACGTTATAGGCCACCGTATCAAGGATACCTGAGACCATATTTTGACGGAGGACAGAACGGTCCACTGTCATTGGCCACATAAGTTCTGTAAGGTTACTTGGTTGAGCCGTGTACTCAACTGCTTTTTCTGGAGTTGTCAGAGCGTAGGTAATGATCTCTGTCAAACCTGCTCCTTCAGCGATAGTACGAACTTGACGACGCAATTTTTGTGTCGCAGTCAATTCACCAGCTGTACCATCGTCTTTTGGAAGACTGGTTGGCAAGCGATCATAACCATAGATACGAGCGATTTCTTCAAAGAGGTCCGCTTCGATAGTGATATCCCAACGACGACGGGGTACGCTGACTGTAAATGATTCTGCATTGCCAGAAAGACCAAAGCCAAGACGACGGAAGACATCTTCCACATCAGCATAGGAAAGCTCCGTACCAAGGACGCGGTTAACGTCTGCAAGGGTTGAAGAAACTTCTACATCAGAAGTGTCAAGCTCACCCGCTGAAACGATTCCCTTACGCACAGTCGCACCTGCAAGCTCTGCAATCATGCTAGCTGCCGCATCAAGGGCTTCATTAACAGTTGCCACATTGATGCCTTTTTCAAAGCGAGAAGATGATTCAGAACGCAGGTTGAGGCGTCCGCTAGTCTTGCGAATCGATTTGCCATTGAAAACAGCCGCTTCTAACACAACTCGACTTGATTTTTCAGAGATTTCTGTAGCCTCTCCACCCATGACACCTGCAAGGGCTACTGGCTTGTCTGCGACAGTGATGACTAAGTCATTTGTTTCCAACTCACGTTCTTCACCGTCCAAGGTCACCAATTTTTCACCAGCACGCGCTTCACGCACATGGATGTCATTGCCTTCAAAGGTATCCAAGTCAAAAGCATGCATAGGCTGACCAAAGTAGAGTAGGATATAGTTGGTCACATCGACCACATTATTAATCGGACGGATGCCTTCGTTCATAAGAAGATTTTGCAACCATTGCGGACTTGGTGCGATGGTCACATTGTCCAAGATACGGGCTGCATAGTATGGTGCCTTGTCTGTTTCAATCCCTACAGAAAGAGCGTCTGCTGCTACTTCATTTGTTTCTGTCAGAGTAAATTCTTTAAAGTTGACTGCCTTGTCATAGATGGCTGCTACTTCGTGCGCTACTCCACGCATAGAAAGAGCGTCTGCACGGTTTGGCGTGATAGAAAGTTCGATGATTTCGTCATCCAAGTCTAGATATGAGAAGACTTCCTCACCTGGTACTGCATCTTCTGGCAAGATTTGAATACCATCTGCGAATTCCTTTGGTACAACCGAGTCAGAAATTCCCAATTCACCAAGTGAACAGATCATTCCCAGTGATTCTAAACCACGGATTTTCCCTTTTTTGATTTTGTAATTGTCAGCGATACGAGCTCCTGGAAGAGCCACCATGACCTTGATACCAGCACGCACATTTGGGGCACCACAAACGATTTGACGGGCTTCTTCTTCGCCAACGTTAACCTGACAGACATGCAAGTGAGTTTCTGGCACATCTTCGCAAGATAAAACCTCACCGACGACAATTTTTGAGAGACCAGCAGCCAGTGATTCGACACCTTCGACCTCAATCCCTGTAGTTGACATTTTCTCAGCCAACTCTTGTGATGGCACATCAATGTCCACCAATTCTTTTAACCATTTATAAGATACAAGCATAATTTAGTTCTCCAGAATGACAGTTGTCACTCTAGTTTTTTCCTTTCCTATCATTTCAATAGAAGAATCCTCTTCTTACCTTAATTTCTTTTTCAGTAACCAATCCGTATCTACTTTTTGACCAACCATAAAATGATGTTGGCTAAATTTTTCAAAACCATATCGATTATAAAATTCTTGAGCTTTTGTATTATGTTCCCAAACACCTAGCCAAGCCCAGGAAAAACCATTTTTCTCGGCAAGTTCCAGAGCGAATTCAAACAGTTGCTTACCAAGTCCAAATCCTTGGAATTTTTGTAGCACATAGAGGCGTTGAATTTCAAAAGCGTTCTCTAATTCTCTCTCAGTTTGAGCATTTCCCCAGTTGACTTTGAGAAAACCAGCTATCTCCTCTTCGTGCATAATGAAATAGGTTTCGGAGTCAGGATTTTCCAACTCAGTTGACAAAACTCTCGGACTATAAGTCTCTTCAAAGTATTCCTGTAACTGCTCTTCCGTATTATCATGAGCAAATGTTTCACGAAAGGTTTGTTTGGCAATTTTGGACAACACCCCAATATCTGCCTTTTCTACTTTTCTAATCATTATTTAAACTGTTCTGAGAAGCGGACATCTCCTTGGTAGAATCCGCGGATATCGTTGATTCCGTAACGGAGCATAGCGACACGCTCTTGTCCAAGACCAAAGGCAAAGCCAGAGTAAACAGTCGCATCAATTCCACTCATTTCAAGGACACGTGGGTGAACCATACCGGCACCCATAATCTCGATCCAACCTGTTTTCTTACATACGTTACAGCCTTCTCCACCACACTTGAAGCAAGAAACATCCACCTCAACAGATGGCTCTGTGAATGGGAAATAAGATGGACGCAGACGGATCTGACGCTCTTCCCCAAACATTTTTTGAACGATCAGTTGAAGCGTTCCTTGAAGATCCGCCATAGAAATGTTTTTCCCAACAACCAAGCCTTCGATTTGGTGGAACTGGTGACTGTGGGTTGCATCGTCCGTATCACGACGGAACACACGTCCTGGTGAGATCATTTTCAAAGGACCTTTTGAAAAATCATGAGCATCCATAGCACGCGCCTGAACTGGAGACGTGTGAGTACGAAGCAAGATTTCTTCTGTAATGTAGAAAGTATCCTGCATATCGCGAGCTGGGTGATCTTTTGGAAGGTTCATACGCTCAAAGTTGTAGTAGTCTTGCTCTACTTCAAAACCATCCACGACTTGGTAACCCATCCCAATGAAAATATCTTCGATTTCTTCACTGGTTTGTGTAAGGACATGACGGTGACCAGTCGCAACTGGGCGACCTGGAAGCGTCACATCGATACTCTCGCTAGCTAGTTGAGCTGCGACTTTCTTTTCTTCCAAGAGCTTAGCTGTTTCTTCAAAAGCAGCTGTCAAGACATCACGCGCTTCATTGACGTGTTTCCCGATGATTGGACGCATCTCAGCAGAGACATCTTTCATCCCTTTAAGGATTTCAGTCAGTGACCCTTTTTTACCAAGGACAGAGACACGCAAGTCTTGCATCTCTTTTTCATTTTCAGCAGTAATCTGCTGCAAGCTAGCCAGCGTTTCTTCGCGAAGCGCTTTTAATTGTTCTTCAATAGTTGACATAATTCCTCCATCAGTCACTTAACAGATAAAAAGAAAACCACATGCCAAAAACTCCACTCGGAGCGTTGACACGCGGTACCATCCGTTTTCATCTGACAAGTCAGACCTTCATTTCTAAATCCATGCGCAAGTGAATTCACCCAGCTTTCATATAGAGAGCTTGCAGTCACGGCTCTCCTCCCTGATATACTTCCCTTGGGCTACTAGTCTTGCGGATTTCTATTCAATTACTACTTAGTTTATCAGATTTTTACCATTCTTGCAAGACCTATCTCACTTCTGCTTGCCTTTAAATCGCCATTGGAAGCGAAGCTTGTCATAGAAAGGAAATTCGATAAACAAGACTCCCAAGCCCACACAGAAACTGGCAAGAACATCTGATGGATAGTGAACTCCCAGATAGACCCGAGATAGCAGCACACTGACTAGGTAGACCCCAAGGACGATTTGCACAATTTTTCTCAAAACCGGATCTTTAATCCGTTGACTGAGAATGACAATCAAAGTCCCTACCATCAGCGTCACTGCCAGAGAATGCCCGCTTGGGAAGGAAAATCCCTTCTCCTCTACCAAGTGTAAGATAGCTGGTCGTGGGCGCTGGTAAATATTTTTAAAGGTCACAATCAAAAGACCGGCTAAGGCTAGATTGCCCGCCATGAAGTAGCTTTCTATCTTCCACTGCTTACGATAAAAGATAAAGGCTGCGATGGCAACCCAGGTAATGATTACTGGGATATCAATCAAATGCGTAAGGGCACGGAACAGAACCGTTAAATAATCTGGCAAGTCCCCACGAAGGGCAGTCTGAAGCGGTTGATCAAAACCGACCAGCGTTTCAGGATAGAACTTAACCATATAGCCAAGAAGGACGAAAAGTAAAAGGGCAAAACTGCCCTTCATTAAAAATGTTTGTTTATCTCTCATAATGTTTTAAGGTTGGTTTCAAGAGGACGTATAACAACCAGAATGAAACGGCAAAGATTAAACCTTCAATCAGGTTAAAAGGTAAAACCATGGTCATCAAGTAGTTAGAAAGTCCTATAATTTCTCTAATATCAAAGTTGGCAAACTGCGCGTATAAAGGAACCGCATAGACATAGTTGAGAACCAACATGGCAGCAGTCAATCCAATAGTTCCCGCCAGAGATGCCAGTAGGAAACGAAGGGTGCTGCGTTCCTTTTTCCAAATCAAACCAAAGACGATAACAAAAACTCCCAGAGCTACGACATTCATTGGCAAGCCAATATAGGTGTTCACTCCTTGGCTATTCAGAAGCAACTTCAAGAGTGAGCGCATCAAGAGAATTCCTAGAGCAGCTGGCAAATCCATCACCACCAAGCCTACAAGGACTGGCAAGATACTAAACTCGATCTTGAGGAAGGTTGCCGCTGGCAAGAGCGGAAAGTCAAAGTACATCAGCACAAATGAAATGGCTGATAAAATCGCAATGGTCGAAATTCGACGTGTGTTTGTCATAACAGGTTCCTCCAATTTTCTATAAAATCAGAAGAAGTTGGAAAGGATCCCTCTATCTATTCTCACTTTTTATATCCCAAAAGTTCCCTCTCACTCTTTTGAGCAAGCGGTTGCAATTCATCTATAAACTCATCAGAACAGACAAAGCCATTCTTTCGTCTTCTCCCATCCAGACTATACTGTCGGTTGTGGAATCGCACCACATCAGCTTGCGCTCGCGGACTTCTTTAACTAAGATATTTTGGATTAATCTAGGCGTCGCAGTCGAAGATAATACTTGAGTATATCGAGACAAGACAACGAAGAGTAAGCCAAAATAGCTAGTTAAAGTCACCGCCGGTCGGGAATTACACCCAGCCCTGAAGACCCCTTTATCATAACAAAAAACGCTTGCAAGTGCAAGCATTTTGATTATTTCAATTTATCTGCTTCATAGGTGTGAACAAGCTCAAGACCTGCAAAATTCTGCTGACGAAGAGCCTCATATACAATCATGCATACGGTATTGGAAACATTGAGACTGCGGACATGCTCATCATTCATAGGGATACGGAGAGCTTTCTCTGGATGTTCACGCATAAAGTCCTCTGGCAACCCCTTATCCTCACGTCCGAAGAGAAAATACTGATCTTCACCACTTGCCAAATTCGCCTCAGAATAGACCTTTTCTGCAAATTTCGAAATCAGATAGACTTGTCCTTTCATCTGAGACATAAAGTCTGCCAAGTTATCATAAAAATGAATCTCTAACTTATCCCAATAATCCAAACCTGCTCTCTTCATCTTGCGATCATTAATGGGAAATCCCATCGGTTTGATAATGTGAAGGGGAGAATTGGTCGCAGCGCAAGTACGCGCAATGTTACCTGTATTTTGTGGAATTTGAGGTTCAAATAATACAATGTGATTTGTCATGACTGGCTTCCTTTTATCATCGCAAAAAAATAGCCACACTGCCCGGAGTCAAGCTCAGCAAACAGCGTGGTTAAGGCATCGTTAACTTACCTCACAACAGGTTTGAAGTAAATCAGCGAAACTACTTTCTTAGTATAACACTTTCAGAATCATTGTCAATAGAAATGACTTGATTTTTTTACTTTTTTTGATGATACTTTCATCTTTGGTCATTCCCTTTCTGAAAAGGTATGGTAAAAGAACCAAATCACTTCAAATCGGAGCCATCGTTATAGAAGTTAAACAAATGTATCTTCAAAACTTGAAAAGGCCTTTCTTCCCCTAAAAATCGCCTTAGCAAGTGCATTTTTTGCTAAAAAAGGGTATGATAGTTACATCATGAAAAAGTAGGTTTTTTATATGAAAATTGTTCTTGTTGGTGGAGGGAAAGTTGGTTTCGCCCTCTGTCGTTCACTGGTTGCAGAAAACCATGACGTTGTCCTCATCGAACAAGATGAGGCCGTCCTCAATCACATTGTCAGTCGCTTTGATATCATAGGACTCCTTGGAAATGGTACTGACTTTGCCATCTTGGAGCAAGCCGGTGTTCAAGAGTGCGATATCTTTATCGCCCTAACCGAACACGATGAAGTGAATATGATTTCAGCGGTACTTGCTAAAAAAATGGGTGCTAAAGAAACCATCGTTCGGGTGCGAAATCCTGAATACTCTAATGCCTATTTTAAAGAGAAAAATATTCTTGGATTTTCACTTATCGTTAATCCAGAGCTCCTGGCAGCGCGTGCGATCTCAAATATCATTGATTTCCCTAATGCCCTCTCTGTCGAACGATTTGCTGGAGGTCGGGTCAGTCTCATGGAATTTGTTGTCAAGGACTCTAGCGGCCTTTGTCAAATGCCAATCTCAGACTTTCGTAAAAAGTTTGGTAATATCATTGTCTGTGCTATGGAGAGGGATCATCAACTTATGATTCCAAGTGGTGATGTGATTATCCAAGACAAGGATAGAATTTTTGTTACGGGAAATCGTGTAGATATGATGCTTTTCCATAACTATTTTAAATCTCGCGCAGTGAAAAGCTTGCTTATCGTTGGAGCTGGAAAGATTGCTTATTATCTTCTCGGCATTTTAAAAGACAGTCGCATTGATACCAAGGTCATCGAGATCAATCCTGAAAGAGCTCGTTTCTTCAGTGAAAAGTTTCCCAATCTCTATATTGTCCAAGGAGATGGAACTGCAAAAGACATTTTGCTTGAGGAAAGTGCTCCCCACTATGATGCAGTCGCAACCTTGACTGGGGTTGATGAGGAAAATATCATCACTTCTATGTTTCTTGACCGTGTTGGCGTCCATAAGAATATCACCAAGGTCAACCGAACAAGCCTTCTAGAGATTATCCACGCACCTGATTTTTCAAGTATCATCACACCAAAAAGCATCGCAGTGGATACCATTATGCACTTTATCCGTGGTCGAGTAAACGCTCAGTACTCAGACCTTCAAGCCATGCACCATCTCGCAAACGGTCAAATTGAAACTCTCCAATTCCAAATCAAGGAAGCTAATAAAATGACTACCAAACCTCTATCACAGTTGAAATTGAAAAAAGAGGTTCTCATCGCAGCCATTATCCGAAAAGGAAAAACAATCTTCCCTACTGGAGAGGATATGCTTGAGGTGGGAGACAAGTTACTCGTGACGACCTTATTGCCAAACATCACCAAAATTTATGATTTGATTGAGAGGTAAAAAATGAATAAAAGTATGATTCGTTACCTCCTCTCAAAGCTTCTCTTGATTGAGGCTGTTCTTCTCCTAGTTCCTGTTAGTGTAGCGATCTATTACCAAGAATCTAGTCAAGTATTTATCGCTCTCTTTTCTACGATTGGAATTTTAGTCCTTCTCGGTGGTCTAGGCGTTTTACGGAAACCGAAAAATCAGCGGATTTATGCCAAGGAAGGGGTCTTAATTGTTGCTCTCTGTTGGATTCTATGGTCTTTCTTTGGTGGCCTCCCCTTTGTCTTTTCAGGACAAATCCCCAGCGTCATCGATGCCTTCTTTGAAATCAGTTCCGGATTTACGACTACAGGAGCAACTATTCTGAACGATGTTTCCGTTCTCACTCGTTCCCTCCTCTTCTGGCGAAGTTTCACCCACTTGATTGGAGGGATGGGGGTACTCGTCTTTGCACTTGCCATTATGGACAATGCCAAGAATAGTCACTTGGAGGTGATGAAGGCTGAGGTCCCTGGTCCTGTCTTTGGCAAGGTCGTATCCAAGCTAAAAAACACTGCCCAGATTCTCTATCTGCTTTATCTGGCTCTCTTCTCCCTTTTTGTGGTTATCTACTATCTAGCAGGCATGCCTCTCTATGATAGTTTTGTCATCGCTATGGGAACGGCAGGAACTGGGGGCTTTACCGTCTATAACGACGGAATTGCCCACTATGGTAGCTCACTCATCACCTATCTAGTTAGTATCGGAGTGTTGGTTTTTGGGGTTAACTTCAATCTCTACTACTACCTCATGCTCCGTCGGGTTAAGGCTTTTTTTGGAGATGAAGAACTACGAGCATATATCATCATTGTCCTAGTTTCTACCGGCTTGATTACGCTTAATACGCTCCACCTCTACCAAGGGGTCTCTAAAAGTGTTGAAATGGCCTTCTTCCAAGTTTCCAATATCATCACGACAACAGGTTTTGGTTACGGAGATATTACCAACTGGCCCCTCTTCTCCCAATTTATCCTCCTCTTCCTCATGGGAATCGGTGGATCAGCAGGCTCAACTGCAGGTGGTCTTAAGGTGATCAGAGGACTTATCCTCTCTAAAATCGCAAAAAATCAGATTTTGTCCACTTTATCCCCTCACCGTGTTTTGACTCTACACGTCAATAAAACTGTGATTGATAAGGATACCCAGCACAAGATTCTTAAATATTTTGCTATCTATATGATGATTATTCTCTCTCTCATCTTTATCGTCAGTCTTGATAGCAATGATTTTCTAGTCGTGACCAGTGCTGTCTTCAGCTGTTTTAACAATATCGGACCTATTCTAGGTACAACCTCAAGTTTTGCCATCTTTAGTCCCATCTCTAAAATCCTCCTCTCCTTTGCAATGATTGCAGGTCGTTTAGAGATATACCCAATTCTGCTACTCTTTATGAAACGCACTTGGTCTAAACGCTAATAGAAATATAAATGAAACTAGATGAAACTCTTTAAATAGCAAAAACGCATAAAATTATGGCTACCTTTAACCTGATTTTATGCGTTTTAGTATATAAGCCATCCCCATAGTTTAACAGAGCATAAAGCTTTTATTCAACTTTTTTAATAAACACTAGTTTCTCTTATTCTTAAAAGAGAATTTAAGGAGCGTCACCATTCCTAGTAATACTGCTCCAACTGAACCTAAAAGACTACTACTCTCTCCTGTTTTTGGTAAAGTTTTTTCTTTATCTTCAGTCTTTTCTATTTCTTTCTTAGATGGATCAGACTTCACATCTTCAATTTTTTTAGGCTCCTCAGACAGATTCTTAGAATCCTTATCCTTACCATTATCCTGAGGTTTCAGATTTAGTTCTGGTGTCAATTCCGGTTGTAGTGCAGGATTCGGCTGTGATGTAGAATCTGGTTGCGGTGTAGGATTCGGCTGCGGTGCTGGATCTGGTTGCGGTGTTGGATTCGGCTGCGGTGCTGGATCTGGTTGCGGTGTTGGATTCGGCTGCGGTGCTGGGTTCGGCTGCGGTGCTGGATCTGGCTGTGGATTTGGTTTCTCAGTGTTTTGAGATTGATAAACAACCCCATAATTTGAGAAGTGAGAAACTTTGAAATGAACATATTTTCCATCAGCACTCAATTCAAACGGCAGTTCCTCAACTGCTCCTGTTTCTGGTAAGAAGTAGATTACCTTTTCAACTTTACGACTAGGATCCACAGGAATCGTTACAGTTGCTTCTCCTGAAATTTGTACAAAACTACCATCTGCCTTTTGAGTCTTAACATCGTAAAGTTCAACATTTTTGGCTGGAAGTTCTACTGGGAGTTTACTCAGAATAGTGGTATCTAAAACCTTGTCCGCTACAATCTTATCAACAGTTGCAACATCCGCTCCTGTTAAAGCAACAGAAACATCGGTTGTAGGAGAAACGAGGGTCTCTTTGGGGTGAGATTTGTAGTATATACTTGCTGCTACTATCCCTACACCCATATCACCCACATCATACTTCAACAAGGTTCCATATGCAGGATTTGCAAGGTCTTTAGGGTCAAAACGTTTCCCAAGGGGAAGTCTATAAGTTCTCGGCAACCCCCTCTGCCCTTTCCAATTCTGCTCATCCCAATCTATAAGATGAAATACCATCACGATTGTATCTCTGCTTATCTTACTAGCATAAATATCTGGGCTGGTCGAGTCTGTAGGGTTTGGAACCTCTCTGATAATTTCTTTGAAGGTGATAACATACTTCTCTTGGATTTCCTCAGAGCCGTCATTGGTAATGGTTCTGCCGATATTCTTAAGATTTTCCTTATAATCATAGCCTTCTTTATAATCATCAAGCTCAAAATCCTTATAGGTATTCGCCTTTAAGGTATAGCTTTCTCCTGGCTTGAGAGTGATTGTTTTTCGGGACAATTCAGCTTCCCCTCGACCACCAGCTTGGAAATAGTGATATACTTCAACCACATCAAAGGTAACTGTTTGCAAAGCGGGTTTCTCTCCCTCAATAACCTGATTTTCTTTATCTGGTAGTTGATTAGAAGTTTCCACAGTAGATTCTGTATCTTTTTCTGCTGTTTGCTCCTTTTCCTTAGCTTCTGGAGTATCAACTAAGCTCTTTGATGGTTCCTTTACAGTTTCCTCTGCATGTACAAGGGCTGTTCCAGCTATACCGACTGTCACGGCTGCTAGACCAAGCAAAGCAAGTTTCTCTAGCTTGATAGCTTTTTTTCGATCATGTTTATAACGCTTTATTCTTGACATCTTGTGTCTCCTCATTATTTTTAAATATACTACCTACAGTATACCCCCCCAAAAAAAAAATCCCCTTGTCAAGCCTTTTTCAGCACTTTTTTAAAATATTTTTACGGTCAGATTACTTCAGTAAATTAAAAATGAGAAGACCTTTTGGTCCTCTCCGAATCTAATTATTTTTTAAGAGCTTCCTTGTAACGAGCAAGTTCTGCTTGATTGGCCCAAACATAGTGACCTGGACGAATTTCCACCATAGATGGCTTGTCTGTCTCATAGTCATGTTGGTCAGGATCGTAAACTTTCAAGACTTTCTTGCGTTCCAAGATTGGATCTGGAATCGGTACAGCAGATAGAAGCGCCTGAGTATATGGGTGGACAGGATTGTTAAACAACTCCTCTGTCTCCGCCACTTCGACGATAACTCCCTTATAGATAACTGCGATACGATCTGAGATAAAGCGAACAACTGACAAGTCATGCGCGATAAAGAGATAAGTCAAGCCCAACTCTTTTTGGAACTTCTTGAGCAAGTTCAAAACTTGCGCACGAACAGATACGTCCAAGGCAGAGATTGGCTCATCCGCAATAACGAAATCAGGCTCCATCACAAGGGCACGGGCAATCCCGATACGCTGGCGCTGACCACCAGAAAACTCGTGTGGATAACGGGTCAAGTGTTCTTTCAAAAGTCCAACTTCATGGATCATCTTTTGAACTTTTTCTTTTCGATCCTCTTCATCTTTAAACAAATGGTAGTTGTAAAGACCTTCAGAGATGATATAGTCAACTGTCGCACGCTCATTCAAGCTAGCTGCAGGGTCCTGGAAAATCATCTGGATGCGACGGATCAAATCTGATGATTCTTTATGAGATTTTTTCCCATTAATTTTATGACCATCAAAGATGATTTCACCTTTACTGGTATTATTTAGACCAATAATGGCACGACCAATCGTTGTTTTCCCACTACCAGACTCACCAACAAGAGAGAAGGTTTCTCCCTTGTTGATAAAGAAGTTGGCGTTTTTAACCGCGACAAACTTCTTACTTCCTTCACCGAAGGAAATTTCTAAATCTTTAATTTCTACTAATTTTTCAGACATTTCCTTCCTCCTAGTCTTCTAGATGAGCAAAGCCCATTTTATCACGAATCTTGTCATGCAAATCTGCAATGACCCCAGGTTTTTCAACTTTAGGAGCATTCTCATGAAGCAACCAAGTCTTAGCCCAGTGGGTATCAGTGACTGAAAACTTAGGTGCCTTCTCTTCAAAATCAATTTGCATCGCATAATCTGAACGAAGGGCAAAGGCATCACCTTTCAACTCAGTATAAAGAGACGGTGGTGTTCCTGGGATAGAGTACAATTCCCCTTTATCATCAGCAAGCTGAGGCAAGCTAGACAAGAGACTCCAAGTATATGGATGACGTGGATCATAGAAGACTTCCTCAACAGTACCGTATTCTACAATTTCACCAGCATACATAACCGCTACCTTATCGGCAATACTTGCTACCACACCAAGGTCATGGGTGATAAAGATAATGGTAAAGTGGTACTCATTTTGCAAGGTTTTAAGCAAATCAATGATTTGCGCTTGAATGGTTACATCAAGGGCCGTTGTTGGCTCGTCACAGATCAAGATATCTGGACGACAGGCAAGGGCAATCGCAATAACGATACGTTGGCGCATCCCTCCAGAATATTGGAAAGGATACTCTTCAAAACGTTTTTCAGCGTCTGGAATTCCGACCTTGTTCATATAGTCGATTGCCATCTCTTTGGCTTCCTTAGCTGTTTTCCCTTGGTGTTTAACGATCACTTCAGTGATTTGGCTACCGATTGTATTGATTGGGTCCAAACTTGTCATAGGGTCTTGGAAGATAGTCGCAATTTTAGCACCACGAATCTTCTCCCATTCCTTGTTAGAAGTAAGAGCAGTCAAGTCTTGTCCACGATAGTCGATGCTTCCTTGGGCAATACGTCCATTGTCTTCTAACATCCCTGTAAAGGTTTTTGTTAAAACAGATTTACCAGAACCAGACTCACCTACCAAGGCAAGAACTTCTCCTTCAATCAGGTCCAGAGAAACTCCTCGGATAGCCGTCAGAACTTTGTCACGAACGTCAAATTCCACGACAATATCGCGAGCAGTCAAAATTACATTACTTTCTTTTGTCATGTCTACTCCTATCTATGTGTACGTGGATCACTAGCATCCGCTAGGTTTTGACCAACAACAAAAAGAGATAGGGATACCAAGATCAAGGTTGTCAACGGAATCCAGAATAAGTAAGCGTTGGTCGTAACGTTTTGTGAGTAATCTGAGATCAAACGTCCCAAACTTGGCACTGTTACAGGCAATCCCAATCCAAAGAAGGAAAGGAAGGCTTCATAAGAGATGAAGCTTGGCAACATCAAGGTCATTGTAGAAACAATAACAGATACCAATTGTGGCATGATGTTTTTAACAATGATTTTAAAGGTTGGTGTTCCAAGTGTTTGAGAAGCAAGGTTGTATTCCAAATCACGGTAACGCATGATTTGGATACGAATCATATAAGCAATCCCAATCCAAGTTGTCACACTCATGGCAAAAATCAAATTCCAGAAACCAGCACCAATTGAGTAAGTCAAGACAATGACAATCAAGAGAGATGGAATGTTTGAAATAATGTTATAAACTTCCATCATGACGCGGTCAACGGATTTTGAAATACCCCAAATTCCACCAACAATAACCCCGATCACAAGGTTGATAAAAGTGGCAATTACAGAGATAAGAATTGAATTACGCGCACCAAACCAAACCCCATCAAACAAGGATTTACCATTGCTATCTGTACCAAACCAATGTTCAGCATTGGGCTTGATAAAACGAGCAGAGAAGTCATTGACCTTACTTACATCGTTGAAGTCAAAATCTGAGAACATTGGGTAAATAAAGCTCATCAAAATAATGGCAACCAAAATTCCTAGCATAAAGACGGTTGATTTTTTCTTTAGAAATTGTCTAAATACAGAACCCCAGTATGAATAGGCAGGAGCATCAATTGTTTCAGAGGCAAAATCGTCACGTTTTACGAACTGAAATTTTTCTTTATCGATTGTTGACATTATTTGCCTCCTTTCTCTGTTAATTTAATACGTGGGTCAAGCATGGTCATCCAGATATCCCCTACAAAGAGTGAGAAGATAGAAATACATGTGAAGATGAAGACAAGACCAACTACCATTGAGTTGTTGGATGCCTTAACAGAGTCAATCAACATTTTACCCATACCTGGGAAAGCGAAGACTGTTTCTGTCAATGTTGCACCACCGATAACTCCGATTACGGCACCAGGAATACCTGAAACCAGTGGAACCATGGCATTTTTAAAGATGTGTTTATTTGAAATTTCTTTTTCAGACAAACCTTTTGCACGAGCAAAACGTACAAAGTCCTGGGATTGCAAGTCGATCATGTAACGACGAATCCAGATAGCTGTACTTGGCGCACCCAACAAACCTAGAATAACTGCTGGCAAGACATAAGAACGCCAATCTCCAGCACCCAAAATAGGGAATGAGTCAGGCAGACCAATTGATGAGCCAATCAAACGCACGATGTAAACCAAGGCAATCGTTGGAAGGGCAAGCAAGAAGGTAAGAGCACCTGTCGAGAAGCTATCAATCCAAGTATTCTTGTGGCGAGCCATGGCAGAACCAAGTGGAATCGCAATCGCATACGAAATAATCAAACCGATCAAACCAGCAACAGCTGAACTTGCAATCATTGATGGGTATTGGTAATTACTTTCTGTAGCTGTATATGGATCGTCTTTACCATAGTTGGCTACTTCACGCGCGTCTGCTTGACTTGGAGATTTGTAGGTACGAGAGTAAATATCTACAGATGAAGTCTTTTTACCTGTAGGGAATTGAACTTCTGATGTCTTAGTTTGTCCCTGACCTTGTGTGATAACTTGAAGCACTGGTGTGTTTGCATAAGTTGGGTAAGAGTCACCCAAGTTGATGTTCACAAAGTTTTGGTGTACAAATGGGAATTGATTGTTGAAATACAAAAGGTATTTGTGTTTTGTACCTGAACCAACCAATGACCAACCGATAGCAGGGTCATTTTCAAAACGAAGATAACGTTGCAAGTTTGGATTTTCAGGGTCTTGAATCTTGTTTGGATGATCAATATCAATCAAGTTCGCATAGAATTTGAAAACACGTTCAAAAATTGGAATTTCACGCGTAGCATAGAATTGACCACTTTCTGAGAACACACCAAGTGTCCAACCATTTCCTAGTTGGTTGATGTATTTTTCATAGATTGCCTTATTGGTATCATTGGCATCCACTGTTACAGATGAGTCCATTGTGCTCGCTCTTTCTTGCAACTCTTTGGTATCGTAGTACTCGATATAGCCCATCCGTTCATAAACGGTATTTTCATAATTATCCCGCTTGTCCGGTGTCGTTGCAATCTTGTTATAGTTGGTATCCTGCTTGAAAATCAATTTTCGAGGAACCATCGTATAAATAATTGTGTAAGTCAAAGTTGTCACCAAGAAAATAGACAACAATGAACGCAATACACGCATAAAAATATATTTCTTCATATCGTTTCCTTTTAAAATCCCAAAAGAACCTTCTCCTCATGGAGAGAAAGTTCTCTTGAGAGTTATTTATTTAACGTGATTAGCCAATTCTTTTTGAACTTTTTCGTTTGATTCTTTTTTCTCTTTGAGCCATTTTTCACGAGCTTGTTCATAGTCAGCTTTTGTTACAACCTTATCTTGTAACTGAATATACTTGAAGTATACATCTGAGCCCTTATCTCCAGATTGGCTGTATGATGCTGTGAATGGTACAACACGAGAAATGATTGGTGCAGCACCAGTTGATGACATAGCTGGCAAGAAGAGGGAGCTGTCTGTCAACCAAGCTTGAGCAGCCGCGTATTTTTCATAACGAACATTCAAGTCGTTGGTTTCTTTAGCAGCTTCATCAACTAGCTTATCGTATTCTTTCAAACCAACTTGAGCTGCTGCAGCATTATCTGCACCTTCGTAACCCATGTATGTTTTTGTTTGTTCAGCATTCGTTGTTTTCAAGATATCAAGGTAAGTTGATGGATCTTCATAGTCTGGGTTCCATCCAACTGCTCCTGAGAGATCCCAATCTTCTGCTGCTGCGCTAGCTGCATAGTATGTAATATTATGTAGTTCATCTGTAGTGATTTGTTGGATATCGATGACTACGTTTTCTTCTCCAAGTACTGTCTCAACGGATTGTTTGAAGGATTGAATACGTGCGATATAGTTTTTAGATGTTTGGTCTACTGGGATATCCAAATGGATAGGGAATTTCACACCTTCTGCTTCCAATGCTGTTTTAGCTTTCGCAAATTCAGCTTTGGCTTTATCGGCGTTGAAAAGTCCATCTTGACCATCCGCAAAGTTTACATTCTTCCATTCATCACCATAAGCAGCCATCTTTTCAGTTACAAAGTCACCGAAAGTTTTTTCGCCTGCAGAGACAAAGTCTGGTTTCACAAAGAGGTTACGAACTGCAAGAGGAGCACCTTCCTTACCGTTAATTTGTGCTGAGTAAGAAGTACGGTCAAAGGCAAAGTTCAAAGCCTGACGGAAGTCCTTGTTAAGAAGGGCTTTCTTAGTAGAAGTCTTCTCTTCATCAGTTGTCTTAGAAGTGTATTTGTAACCTTGACGGTCAATATTTACACCCAAACCACCAATACCTGGACCTGATGGAGTGTAGTAGATATTGTCTTTGTATGTTTCTTCTACCTTAGAGTAGTTTGAACTTGTTGGGAAGAGACGGGCATAGCTATAAGCCCCACTTGTAAAGTTACGTTCAATTGATTCTTGATCAGAACCATCATAGTAAGCAAGTGTTACTTTATCAAGATGAACATTGTCTTTGTCCCAATAGTTTTCATTCTTCACAAATTCGATAGATGACTTAGCAGTCAAACCTCTCAGCAAGAATGGTCCATTGTAAAGCAATGATGTAGGGTCAGTTGCTTTACCAAAATCAGATCCTTTTGATTTTTCAAATTCTTCGTTCAATGGCCAGAAGATTGAGTAGGCTAGCTTAGAGTTCCAGTATGGTTCTGGTTTGTTCAAAGTGTATTCAAGGGTATAATCATCAACTGCTTTTACACCGACTGAAGCAAAATCTTTATTGTTTCCAGCTATATAGTCAGCTAGACCTTTAACTGAATCTTCTGCTAGATACTTAGCTGCTGATTTATTGTCAGTTGCGTGTTTCAAACCATTTACAAAGTCTTTAGCTGTCACTTCAGCATACTCTTCGCCATCAGATGTCATCCATTTGACACCTTTACGAATCTTGTAGGTGTAAGTCAAACCATCTTTTGAAACTGACCAGTCTTCTGCAACTGCAGGAACTAAATTCCCATACTTGTCGTTTGTGAAAAGACCGTCGATACCATTTGAAGTGGCGACCTTAGTACTTTGTTTCCCTGAAATGAGGTAATCCAACGTTTCTGGGTCAGCTGTATAAACATAGCCATAATTTTTTGGCGCTGTTGAATCAGATGATTTTGAAGAACCGCAAGCAGCTAGTACTCCTGCTGCTAATAAAGCAACACCTGCTGCAACAAATACTCTACTTTTTTTCATGTTTTTAACTCCTCTTGAAAAATTTAGGCTTACTGGAAATTATAACATATATCTTTTAAAAAGTAAACGAATTTTCAGAATATTTAGGCGCATTTCCTCAAAAAACTTCTATTTGTCAAAATTTCTACATTCTTTGTTTGTTTTAGCAAGAAATACTTTCTAGTCCGACCCTCTTTAGAACGGGATTTTTACAAGCTTTTTCTCACTTCTTCGATCATCATCTGTTTTCTTAAATTGGATTTTAGAATAAGAAACTATTGACGGGAAATGATTTTCAAGGTATAATAATAAACGTTGAGGCGGTATAGCCAAGTGGTAAGGCACGGCTCTGCAAAAGCTTGATCGTCGGTTCAAATCCGTCTACCGCCTTTCAGTACCTGAATTAACAGGAATTAACCAAATGAAAAGCTCGTAAAACCGGGCTTTTTTATTATTCCTAATAAGTGGGGATAACTGAACCTACCATCTAGATTTACAAAAAGCAGTGACTCAAGTCACTGCTTTATTCTGTTTCTTCTTCGGGTTCTAGTTCTGTGATTTGAACTTTTATCTTGGTAACACGTCCATTTTTCACCTTATCGTTGGTCAGGACGATTTGCTTGTTTTGACTGACCAGTTGGTAACTAATTTTCTCAGTTGTTGGAATCGTACCAACACCCGTCAAATAATAACCGGCGATGGTATCCACATCATCGCTTTCTAGTTCGACACCAAAGTAGTTATTGAAGTCGTTAAGATTCATAGTTCCTTGTGCAATATAGGTGTCCTCACCGATTTGATGGACTTCGATTTCTGCTCGGTCTGTCTCGTCGTCGATTTCTCCGACAATCTCCTCCAGCAGGTCTTCCAGTGTGACCAGTCCAGCCATACCACCATATTCATCGAGCAAAATGGCCATTTGTCTTTGGGTATTTCGCAATTCTTTTAGCAAGTCATCCACAAAAATAGTTTCAGGAACAAAGAGTGGATCTTGTAAGATCTTCTTCCAGACAATATTTTCAAAGCCATCTGCATAGGCAGCGTTTAGCAAACGCTTGGTATGAATCAAACCAATCACATTGTCCTTATCCCCATCATAAACTGGGATACGGGAAAAGTTTTGTTTTAAAATACTTTGGATAATGGTTTGACTATCATCCTGAATATCCACCATAAAGGCATCTGTCCGAGGAACCATGACTTCTCTCGCCATCAGCTCATCTAGAGAGAAGATCCCTTGTAACATCTCGATTTCGTCTGCATCCAAAGTCTCCTCACTTTTGGTCAACATGTACTCAATTTCATCTCGAGTCATTTTTTCATCCGCATCATCAAAGGTCATTGGCGTTAAACGACTCAAGAGATTGGTTGAAGCAGATAACAACCAGACAAAGGGACTGACAATCTTCCCAAGCCCAATGATAATCGGAACAGAGCGAATGGCTAAGGCATCTTTTAGATTAAGGGCAATCCGTTTAGGATAGAGTTCACCAAAAACAATAGAGATGTAGGTCAAGAATGCCAAAGAGAGGAAACTTGCAATGGCATAAGTTGTTTCTCCATTCCCCATCCAAGAGGCAATTACTTGTCCAAGTGTATCTGCCAATTTTGCCCCTGACAAGATCGTGATCAAGGTGATACCGACTTGAATGGTTGATAAAAAGTGGTTAGGATTTTCAAGTACCTTTAACAAACGGACGTAACGTTTGTCTCCCTCTTCTGCTTTTTGCTCAACTCGGGAACGGTTTAGTGACACCATTGCCATTTCAGTGGCTGAGAAAAAAGCATTTAACAAGGTCAATACAACTAAAAGTACAAATTGCAGTAACAAATCCTGACTGCTCGGGTCTTCCATGGTCTTTCTCCTAAAATAGTATCTTGTGTTCCATTATACCATAAATCGGCCTAGGAATCACATTATTTTCTAATTTATACAATCGCTCCCTTATCAATGACGGACAAGGGAGCAATTTTTATTCCTTTAATAGATTGGCTCTAGTTTGTCACCGTGACCTGACCTGTTCGGTAATCAAGCTGGATACCCTTTTGAACATTTGGAATCAGGACGTTGAATTCCAATTCCCCATCTGAAGACTTGGCTTCAATTTGTGAAGCAGATGGAACCAAATTCTCATTCGTAGCATAGTGGAGAGTTACCCGATAACGGACTCTCTTATTCTGATCTAAGGCTTTCCTAACCAGACTCTCATAGTAGTTCTGCCCTGTCGAATCTTCCGCCTGAGCCTGGTTGGCCCAAGCCGTCTGAACTGCAATGTTCTTGGGATTGCTGGTAGAAGCATCAAAGCCATCTAATCCACCTATCAAGGCATAGCCCAGCAGGTGTCCTCTATCAACTGCATGTGTATAGACTCCCTTTAGATTCTTGACCTGATGCCATCCTGGTGGCGTCCAGGAGGTTGAGCCGTTGCCTGTTTCTTCACGATTTTTATACTGCCGAGTCGCTTTGGATAAGAGAGCATTGGCAACAGTTGGGACTGTTTCTTTTCCAACTATCTTTGTTTTATTATCCGCATAGGGTTTGCTGGAAACCTTGGCATCTAGATTGGTTTTATTGCCATTTACGACAAAGGCACCTGCCCCATTCCACTCTAGATCACCTTTTATTTGGTTCTTGATCGACTCGGTTAAGACACTTTCAGCCAGCTCCTGACTGGGAGCTTCTGAAGCTTGTTTTTTCTGACTAACCTTGGTTCTAGGGGTGTTTGGCGCTGTCTGCATCTGCTTGATGTAGTAGCTTCCAGCAGCCAAGAGTAAGAATAGAAGTAACCCTATCAGAGCTTGTCTTGTTTTTTTGTCCATTTTTCTCCTTATTTCTTTAGAAAAAGACTGGTCTCCCAGTCTAATTTCCTGTAAATTTGCTAATCAATTCCTGCCACTTTGCTGGAGACAATATAGCCCATGGATCCTGTCCCTTTCCTAGGATGCCATAACCAACCATCAAGCCGATTCCTAAAGCCAGAAAGCCTAGCAATAGTACGATAAAAATCAACAGTAAACGACGGAGTACATAGCGTAAGTTTTTATTCTTCTTCATCATTTGCCTCGATTCGCTGAATCTTCGCTCCTAGCTGAGCCAATTTCTCATGGAAACGGTAGTAACCTCTATCAAGGTGAACTAGCTTACCAACAACTGTTTCTCCCTGTGCCACCAGACCTGTCAAAATCAAAGCAGCACTAGCGCGAAGGTCCGTTGATAAAACTTCTGCCCCCTGTAAAGCTTGTCCCCCAACAATACGAGCTGTGTCACGGATAATCTCTGAATGCAAGCCCATACGGCGCATTTCCTCCAAGTGTTGGAAGCGATTCTCAAACACCGTCTCCACCATGGTGGATTCCCCTTTTGCGACGGTCATCAGAGCTGTAAATTGTGCCTGCATATCTGTTGGGAATCCTGGGTGCGGTAAGGTTTTTACATGAACAGCCTTGAGATTTTCAAGTTGAGAACGAACACGGATACCTTCTGATTCCTCTGTCACTTCAACACCCATTTCAAGTAGTTTTGAAATCAAGGGGCGATTGTGTTCCCAGACGGCATCACGAACGAGAACATCTCCACCAGTCATAGCTGCCGCCACCATAAAGGTTCCTGCTTCGATACGATCCTGTACCACATTATGAGTTGTTCCATGGAGTTCCTCGACACCAGTCACTGTGATGGTTTCGGTACCAGCTCCCTTGACCTTAGCTCCCATCTCATTAAGGAGAATAGCGAGGTCAACAATTTCTGGCTCACGCGCAGCATTTTCAATGACCGTCACTCCATCAGCTAGAGTTGCCGCCATCATGAGGTTTTGTGTTGCGCCAACACTTGGGAAGTCCATGTAGATATGAGCGCCATGCAGGCGTTCTGCCTTAGCTTCGATGTAACCAGCTGTCTGGGTAATCTTTGCCCCCATAGCTTCCAAACCTTTGAGGTGGAGGTCGATGGGACGACTCCCGATGGTACATCCCCCTGGCATAGAAACTTTGGCATGGCCTACACGAGCAAGGATTGGTCCCAAGACAACGATGGATGCCCGCATCTTGCTGACATACTTGTATGGAGCTTCCTCCGTGATATCACCAGTCGCATCAACCTCGACAACATGAGCTTCCTCATCAAAGTCCACCTTGGCATTCAGACCTCGAACCACTTGATTCATGGTGAAAACATCTGACAAGATTGGGACGTTCTGCAAGACTGTCTTACCCTTGCTTGCTAGAATAGTCGCTGCCAACAAGGGCAAGACTGCATTCTTTGCTCCCTCGATCGTCACACTCCCGACCAGACGATTATCTCCGCCTTGAACCACAATTTTTTCCATAGCTGTTTCCTTTACTTTTGATTTTATAATAGTCCTCTAAGCGCTTCTTGCCACAGTTGGTACAAACTGATAAAGAATGAACTCAAGATGTAGCCCATCACAATACTAAAGAAGCCTACCAATAAACGAACCTTTTTTGTGTTAGTAGCGGTCACTTTTAAAACCTTTTCCCATCTCACAAGATCCTTCAAAAGGTAAAAACTCAAATAAATAAAGAGTATATGACTACTTAGAGTGAATAATAATTGAACCATTTGACTATTATACCATCTTATCCGCTTGCGCGCTAGTTTTCAATTTTTCTACCAATTAGGGATTGTTTTTAAGGTAATCAATCGCATCCTGCAAGGTCTTAACGGGAACGATTTTCATCTCTGTTTTGATGGTTTTGGCGGCTTCTAGGGCTGTTTCATAGTTGCTTTTCGCATTGGGATCTGCTTTTTTTGCTTCCTCGGTGACTGGATTGTCAGGAGCAAAAAAGATGTTGGCTCCCTGACGAGAGGCTGCAACTACTTTTTTGTCAATTCCACCGATGTCACCAACATTTCCATCGCGATCAATGGTTCCCGTTCCCGCAACGACGCGACCATTACGAAGTCCTGGATCTGCTATCTGGGTGTAAATAGCTAGACTAAACATGAGACCGGCACTTGGTCCGCCGATACCAGCTGTTGAAAAGCGAATTGGAACATCACTGGTCACTTCCGTACGGTCAATCAAGCCAATCCCAATCCCGTTTTTCCCGTTTTCGAGAGTGATAATTTTACCTTCTGCAGACTTGACTTTTCCGTCTTCTTCATAGGTTACCTTGACCGTATCCCCTAATTGTTGAGAGTTGACATAGTCGACCAAGTCTTTTGAACTGTCAAATGTTTTGTCATTAACAGCCGTCACGGTATCTGCAATGTTCAGAATGCCCTTAAAAGTTGAATTGTCCGTCACGGTCAAGACATAAACTCCCAGATACTTGAGTTCGATATCCTTTCCAGCCGTCTTCAATCCTTGATACTTGGCCATGTTTTGGGACGTTTGCATGTAGAACTGATTGATCCGCATAAATTCTGCATCAGTAGAGCCACCCGTAGTCTCCTTGGCACTTCTAATATCCGTGAAAGGCGTTAACCAAGCATAGACAAGATGCGATAGGGTTGCGTGTCGAATACCGACTGTCACAAACTGGTAAGCTCCTGCTTCTGTGTCTTCTGTTTCATTGACTTTCAAAACGCGACGAATATCTTCCGCTCCACCTGGAACTTCTATGTAGTATGGTAAAGGTACTACAAAGGCTAAAAAAGTCAATACTAGTGCTAGGATGACATATAAGGGCCATCTAGTTTTTTTCTTCATGTTCTAATTCCTCCACAACACTGTTTGGGACATATTGCTGAATCTCCTGACCAAACTTCAGAAGTTCTCTCACGGCCGAAGAGCTAATATAAAGATGCTCTGGGCGACTATATAGGTAAATGGTTTCGATTTCTGGAGCCAGTTGATGATTGTAGTAATCAAAACTAGACTCGTATTGCAAGTCGGTGGTATTTCGCAAGCCACGGACAAGGGTCTTAGCACCCAGTCTTCTTGCAACATCGACGACTAGTTGGTCATGAGAAGCCAGCACCTCTACATTATCTAAATGCGCCACCGCTTTTTCGACTGCTCGTTTGCGATTTTCAACAGGGAGAAAGCCTTGTTTGTGGGGATTGTAGAAAATCCCGACATAGAGCTTATCAAAGAGTTTGCTGGCACGTTCAATCATATCCAGATGTCCATTTGTCATCGGATCAAATGAACCTGTAAATAATCCAATTTTATCTGACATAGACTGTCACCTTACTAATCCCATATATTTTTTCCTTCCAGATGCCTAAGCAGGCGATTTCTTCTGGAAGTTCTACAGACTTATCGGTTTCGCAGACAACCATGACCTCTTCGGAGAAAAGGTTTCTTTCTGCCATTTTTTCGATATCTGCAACGATTTGTTCCTTGGCATAGGGCGGGTCTAAAAAGACCAGGTCAAAGGGACCTTTCACTTGCTCCAAGGCCCGTTCAGCCTCCATCTTTAAGAGCTGAAATTTGGAAGCTTCCTTGGTCATTTGGATATTTTCAGCGATGATAGCTTGTGCCTTTCGATCCCATTCCACTAAGACAGCATGGGACATCCCACGCGAGACTGCCTCAATGGATAAGCCACCACTGCCAGCATAGAGATCCAAGACACGACCACCCTCAAAATAGGGACCTATCATGTTAAAGATAGCTCCACGCACCTTATCTGATGTCGGCCTCGTCGTCTTGCCTTCTAGCGTCTTGAGGGGACGCCCTCCGTAGATTCCTGATACGATTTTCATACCGTTTATTATACCAAATTATAGGCAAAAAGAGAAAGAAAACCGAACCTTGCGGTTCGATTCTCTACAAAATATTTTCGTACGTATCGCGAACTTCTTGAGGCCAAACACTGGTCTGGACCTCTCCGATGTGTTTCTTACGAAGAAGGAACATGGCCATCCGAGACTGTCCAATCCCCCCACCGATTGTCAATGGGAAAAGACCGTTGAGCAGTGCCTTATGCCATTCCAACTCCAGACGATTTTCGTCTCCTGTAAGAGCCACTTGGCGACGAAGTGTATCTTCATCTACCCGAATCCCCATCGACGAAAGCTCAAAGGCACAGCCAAGAGATTCGTTCCAAACTAGAATATCCCCATTTAACCCTTTGTAGCCATTTTCAGACTCTGTTGTCCAGTCATCATAGTCAGGTGCGCGGCCGTCATGAGGTTTTCCGTCAGGCAACTCGCCACCAATACCAATCAAGAAGACAGCACCGAACTCTTTACAGATCGCATTTTCACGCTCTTTCGGTGTTAGGTCTGGATAGCGTTCTACCAACTCTTCTGTATGGATAAAGGTGATTTGTTTTGGCAAGATGGATTCGATATCGTAGCGGGCCTCTACGGCTAGCTCTGTTAGACGAATAGCCTTGTAAATCTTCTCAACGGTTTCTTTGAGATAAGCGATATTGCGTTGACCATTTGGGATAACCTTCTCCCAGTCCCACTGGTCCACATAAACTGAATGGGTCGCGTCAAGCGAATCTTCGTCCGGACGAAGGGCTTTCATATGAACAAACAGACCTTCACCTTCACCGAAACCAAAACGAGCCAAGGTGTGGCGTTTCCATTTGGCAAGTGAGTGAACGACTTCATAGGTTTCATCTGGAATCTGCAAGACCTTGACGGATACTGGATTTTCGACACCTGACAGGTTGTCCTGCATCCCATCCCCGACCTTGCTCAAGATAGGACCTTGAACTTCAACAACTTCTAACTTATCTTTCAAATACTGGGTAAAAGTGTTCTTCACAAAGGAAATTTCTTCTTGTTGATGAATAAAACTTTTCTTCATAAACAGCTCCTCAAAAATTAGTTAAAAGCATTATACACCTATTTCCAAGAAAAGAAAAGAGTAAATAAGAAAAAGTCAGTGCTCTTTTGAACACTGACTCTGTCATTCATTAATCGTTTCGACCAAAGATTCGTAAGATGCTAAGGAAGAGGTTGATAAAGTCTAGATAGATGCTGAGCGCCATTGAGATGACCCATCCTGTCGCTACTTGCCCTCGTGACTGCTCATAAACATAGCGAATCTTTTGGTTATCCCAAGCAATCAAACCTGAGAAAACCAAGACCATGGCAATACTAATCATGTAGTCAAAGAAGCTATTGGCTAAAAATAGATTCACAATCATAGCAATGATGAGACCAACAAGCGCCGCCATCAAAGCTCGTCCCATTCCACTCAAATCTTTCTTAGTGAAAATTCCGATTGCCGCCATGACAAAGAAGAGAAGGGCACTGGATACAAAGGCTGATAAGACGGTCCCAGGTGTATAGAAGGCTACGACAAAGCTGAGCGTAAAGCCATTTAAAACAGAATAAACTAAAAATACTGGGAGAGCTGCTGGGCTATTTTTGGCAGCCATGCTACTTGCAACAAAGACTAGAGCAAGTTCTGCAAAAGTTGCAATCATCAACCAGAGACGGCCATGCATTAAAAAGTAGACCAATTGGGACTGAAAGACTGTCAACATCAAAGCTGACACCAGAGCTGATAGACCAATCCCCAGCCCCACAAAGGCGTAAACCTTAGCGTAAAATTGATTAAGACCTGAACGTTCTTGAATAATTGTTTGATTCATTCCGATTCTCCTTTTTCTATAAATATGTCTTGATTATAACAAAGATTTTATAAATTAGCTGAAATAAAACATCAAAATGCCTGCTGCAACTGCCACGTTGAGACTTTCTGCTCGGCCTTTCATGCCAATATGAACCAGCTGGTCAGCACTCTCAGCCATGATATGACTAATTCCCTGTCCTTCATTTCCCATGACTAGAGCAAAGTTTTCTAAGGGAGAAAACTCACGATAGTCCTTGGATTCTTTGGATAAGGTCGTTGCTAGAATGGGCAAATTGCTCTTCTTTGCCTCTTCTACAAAGGTGGCAAGAGGCATACGATAGATGGGCAAGTGAAAATGACTTCCTTGCATGGAACGCAGGGTCTTCAGACTGTAGATATCTGCTGACTTGTCTGAGACAATAACCCCTGTAAAACCTGCGGCATCCGCAGTCCGAATCATGGTGCCCACATTACCAGGGTCTTGGACATCTTCTAAAAATAGAAACTTCCCCTGACTAAAATCAGGCAGTCCTACTTCTTCTTTCTGAATCACCGCAACAATCCCTTGAGGAGTTTGCGTATCTGCCAAATCCAGCAAAATCTCCTCTGAAACCCAGATAGTTTGAGGAAAAGCAGCTAGCTGATCTCGGTAACTTTCTAGGGCAAAGACCTTTTCAATCGTCACTCCAGCTTGAACAGCTTCTTCAAACAAGTGCCAGCCCTCAATCAAATAAGCAGACTTTCGATATTTTTTTTGATGCAATTTCTTGGTATTTTTTACCACAGAATTGGCTTTTGAGGTTATAATAGTCATAGAAACATTATAACACACAATCAAAGGGGTTTGGTATGCAAAAGGTTAGAATGATTGCCCAAGGCAGGGTGCAGGGTGTTGGTTTTCGCTGGGGTGTTTATACTTTAGCTCTTGAAATCGGTGGCATCACTGGTCGTGTCTGGAATAACGACGATGGCACTGTCGAAATCCTTGCTCAAGCAGATTCCTCCGCCACTATGGCAAAATTTATCCAAGAAATCCGAAAAGGTCCGACACCTTTTTCAAAAGTTACCTATCTAGATGTACAAATGAGCAACTTTTCATCCTATTCGGACTTCAAAGTCGCAAATTAGGTCTCTAGAACTATTGTATATTTTACAAAAAAACAGTAGAATAGAAAGGTATAATTTTTAAAGAAGGAATGAAAACATTGAAATCTATTAAACGTTTTGCCCTCTCTGCTATGGGAGTGGCTATGCTACTCGTCTTGACAGGCTGTGTCCAAGTAGACAAAGCAACAGGACAACCCACAGGATTGATTTGGAATACCATCGGAGCGCCTATGGCTGAAGCCATCAAATACTTCGCTACTGATAAAGGTCTAGGCTTTGGTGTGGCTATCATTATCGTAACCATTATCGTGCGCTTGATTATCTTGCCACTTGGTATCTACCAATCATGGAAGGCAACGCTTCACTCTGAAAAGATGAATGCCCTCAAACACGTGCTCGAACCACATCAAACACGCCTCAAAGAGGCAACAACTCAGGAAGAAAAACTAGAAGCGCAACAAGCTCTCTTTGCAGCTCAGAAAGAACATGGCATCAGCATGTTCGGTGGTGTAGGATGTTTCCCTATCCTCATTCAAATGCCTTTCTTCTCTGCTATCTACTTTGCAGCCCAATACACTGATGGAGTAGCTAGCTCTACCTTCTTGGGTATCGATCTTGGTTCACCAAGTCTGCTCCTTGTCGCTTTCGCTGGTATCCTCTACTATCTCCAATCACTCCTCTCACTTCATGGAGTAGAAGACGAGATGCAAAGAGATCAACTAAAAAGAATGATTTACGTGAGTCCACTCATGATTGTCGTCTTCTCCCTCTTCGCACCAGCCAGTGTGACGCTTTACTGGGTTGTCGGTGGTTTCATGATGATTCTCCAACAGTTCATCGTTAACTATGTTGTTCGTCCAAAACTTCGCAAAAAAGTTCGTGAAGAATTTGCCAAGAATCCACCAAAAGCAAGTTCATTTTCAACTGGAGGCGGACGCAAAGATGTCACTCCAAACCAAGCAACTGCGATCATGACCAATAAGAAACATAAAAAACGCAATGCTGGTAAACAACATTCTAGAAAATAAGAAAAAGCTTAGCTGAAAGGCTAAGTCTTTTTGCATCACAAAAGCCCGATGTCTCCATCAGGCTTCTTTTTTATCCATGAACACGTTTCATGTAGTCTTGATAGCTCTCTGTATCCATGAGTTTTTTAGCATTCTTAACGCGGTCTGCTGTTGGTGGTTTGACCCCTTCGAGCGAATAAGGAATTCCTAGTTCACGCCACTTGAATTCTCCCATCGTGTGATAAGGTAGGATTTCAAACTTGTCAACGTTTTTGAGGGTTTTTACGAACTTCCCAAGTTCGATCAAGTCGTCATCTCTGTCTGTCAATCCCGGAACCAGCACATGGCGAATCCAAACAGGCTTCCCGATATCTGATAGGTACTGGGCACAGGCCAAGATGTTTTTATTAGTTTGGCTTGTGACAATCTTGTGCTGTTCTTCATTGATTTCCTTGATATCCAAGAGAACCAAGTCTGTCACCGCCATGAGTTTATTAAACTTTTCGAGATAACGTGGTTTATTACGGAACGGAAGGGCACAGGTATCCAAGGTACAGTGGATTCCTTTTTCCTTGGCCTTGGTAAAGAGGGCAATCAAGAAATCAATCTGTAAGAGGGCTTCTCCTCCACTGACAGTGATTCCTCCCTTGTCTCCCCAGAATCCACGGTAGCGAAGGGCTTCTGACAAAACATCGTCTACTGTCCGTTCGCGTGATTTATTGGTCTCCATCGCCCATGTATCGGGGTTATGACAGTACTGGCAACGCATGTGACAGCCCTGCAAAAAGACAATAAAACGAATCCCAGGGCCATCTACCGCCCCAAAACTCTCTGTCGAATGCACCATTCCTGTCACTTGTCCATAGTCAATTGTTTCTTCAGACATATCGTCACCTTCCTTGAAACCGTTTTATAGTTTTATTATATCACGAGTAAGGTGAAAAACAAGGTTTTTTTGTCTATTTTTTAGAAAGCAATCTGTTTTTCACTTTCATTTTCAATTTCTTTTAATGATCCGATTCAAAATCAAAACCATACAAGGTTGCAAAATAGTCCTCAGGGCGCTCTGCACGGCGGATTTGGCGGGCTTTTCCTTCTTCGGTATAGAGGATTTCTGCCGAGCGTAGTTTGGCATTGTACTGGTAACCCATGGAGAATCCATGTGCACCTGTATCATGAATCACTAGCAAATCACCGATTTCTGTATAAGGTAGTTCGCGATTCACTGCAAATTTATCATTGTTTTCACAGAGTGAACCGACCACGTCTACCATCTCAACTGGTCCGTCTGGATGAGTAAGATTAGTGATATGGTGGTAGACCCCATACATGGCTGGACGCATGAGGTTAACTGCTGAGGCGTCCACGCCCAGATAGGTACGATAGGTTTTCTTCTTATGAGTGACTTTTGTGACCAAAGCTCCGTGAGGGGCTAACATAAAGCGGCCCAATTCGGTGAAAATCTTAACCTGACCAAGACCTGCTGGCGTAAGGACTTCCTCATAAACCTTACGCACCCCTTCACCAATCACAGCGATATCATTTGGCTCCTGGTCTGGGCGATAGTTGACACCAATACCGCCGGAAAGATTGATAAAGTCTAGTGAAATGCCCAACTTTTCCTTGATTTCAACAGCCAATTCAAAAAGCTGACGAGCCAACTCTGGGTAGTAGAGATGGGTGACAGTATTGGATGCTAGGAAAGAGTGAATCCCAAAAGTCTTGGCTCCTTTTTCCTTCAAAATCGCAAAGGCTTCAAAAAGCTGGTCCTTGGTCATCCCAAACTTGGCTTCTCCTGGATTGTCCATAATGTCGGTACCCAGTTCAAAAACACCTCCAGGATTGTAACGACAAGAGATAATTTCTGGAATGCCTGCCGCTCGCTCTAGATGTTCAATATCTTCAAAGGCATCCAAGTTAATGGTCGCACCTAATTCACGCGCATAGGCATATTCCTTGTCAGGCGTGTTGTTAGAAGAGAACATGATTTCAGAACCGGGGAAATCCAGTTTATGGCTCATCAAAAGTTCCACATAACTAGAACAGTCCACACCACAACCTTCCTCTTGGAGGATTTTCAAGATGGCTGGGGTTGGAGTGGCCTTGACGGCAAAATATTCTTTGAATCCCTTATTCCAAGAAAAGGCCTGGTTGACGGCTCTTGCTTTTTCACGAATCCCCTTCTCATCATACAAGTGAAAGGGAGTCGGGAACTCTGCAACAATTGTTTCTAAATCTTCACGGCTGATAAATGGTGTTTTCATAAGCATCCTTCTATTCTGTTTGCAAAGAAAGGCTGGGACAAGCGTTCCAACCTTTAGTTCTATCTCTTATTTGTCTTCGTCAAAGATATTTCCAATCTCGACATCGATGGATTGGTTCTTAACATCAATATTAGTTACTTTCAAGAGTGACTTGTAATCGAACTGCTTTTCACGTTCTTCTTGGGCATTGTCTGCAAAGACTGCGACACCAGCTAGTTCAGAATCGAATTCACGCAAGAGACTAATCATCCCGTTGACAGTTCCGCCGCCTTTCAAGAAGTCATCCACAATCAAGACACGACTGCCTGCCTTGAGACTGCGTTTTGAAAGGAACATTTTCTCAATGCGGTCACCACTGGAACCTGAAACATAGTTGACGCTGACCGTTGAACCTTCGGTAATTTTCAAGTCACGACGCACAATGACAAATGGAACGTTGAGGACATTGGCAACTGCATTTGCGAGTGGAACCCCTTTAGTTGCTACTGTCATAACGGCATCGATTTTTTGGTCCATAAAGCTCTTGGCAATGATACGCCCAATATTTTTCAAAATGGCAGGCGTACTAAGCAAATCAGACAGGTAAATGTAGCCACCTGGCAAGATACGGTCGCTTTCTGAAAGTTTGTCACGCAAGTCTGCGATCATTTCTTTGGCTTCATGACTCGAAATTGATGGTGTAAAGATAACGCCACCACCTGCTCCAGTCACAGTCTGAATATGGCCGATTTCGATTTCCTCAAAGGCACGCTTGATAATCACGATGTCCTCTGAAATCGATGATTTAGCAGATTCGTACTTTTCTGCAAAGGTGTTGAGACTTGTTAGTTTGTATGGATTATTAATCAAATAGTTGGAAATGACAACCATCCGATCACTTCTTCTTAATTTCATTTTTATTTACCATTCCATTTAATTTTGATATTTTATCCATTATACCACATTCACATAAAAAAACGAACATTATTGCGTAAAAAATGCTCGTTTTTCTTAAATCATTAATCTAAATCTGGTTTATAGAAGGAACGATTGTCCATAGCAAAGATTTTATTGGTCATCTCTCCTTTGTCCACCAAAGCTAGAGCTGTTGACATCATCATCATGCTGGCATCTAGATTGTCAATCATATGGATAATCTCTGCCTCCATAATGCGTGGACGGACTGGACTTCCATACTCTAGCAAGCCATGATGACTGAGGATGACATGGCGCAGTAGCACCACTTCTTCTCTAGTATCATCGATGCCCAGTTCCATGACAGTCTTGGTAATTTCACTATCGATGAGGGCGATATGGCCGATGAGATTGCCTCGCACTGTGTACTCCGTCTGGTCTGGTCCCGTCAACTCAATAACCTTGGCCAAGTCATGCAACATAATTCCCGCATAGAGGAGGCTCTTGTTGAGCTGAGGATAAATCTCACTAATGGCATCTGCCAAGCGCACCATGGTTGCTGTATGATAGGCCAAACCCGTCTCAAAGGCATGGTGGTTGGTCTTGGCAGCTGGATAGGAGTAGAATTCCTTATCATACTTGGTGTAGAGACTGCGAACGATACGCTGCCAGACAGGATTTTCAATCTTGAAAATCATTTGCGACATGTAGTCACGGATTTCCTTGACATCAACTGGAGATTTAACCTTGAAGTCAGCTGGATCATTGGGTTCCCCAGGCTGAGGTAAACGAAGAGTAATTTGATTGACTTGAGGAGTGTTATTGTAAACTTCTCGACGCCCCTGCATGTGGACGACTTTCCCTGCGGTAAAGGCCTCAACGTTATGAGGTTGGGCATCCCAGAGTTTCCCTTCAATCTCGCCACTATCGTCTTGGAAGGTAAAGGCTAGGTAGTTTTTCCCAGCACGCGTCTGTCTCAGGTCAGCTGACTTAATCAGGTAAAAACCTTCAAACAGCTCATCTTTTTTCATGTGACTAATCTTCATATTCTTCCTCATCTTCTTGGAAATGGAGTAGATCAAGCGCAGGCTCACCTTCTGATAATTCAATGTGACGGAGCGTCCGCTCGATAGCTGTGGTACGACGGTTTAATAATTCATCAATATTGCCAGAGGCATGTTGAAGATGTTTTTGTGCCTTAACCAAAATCCCCCCGAACTTGCCAAACTCAGTCTTAACGCTGGCAAGGGTCTTACTGATATGGTCGGCACTCTTTTGGATATTGAGAGTTTTGAAGCCAACTGATAGAGAATTGAGCAGAGCTGATAGGGTACTTGGACCCGCGACAATAATCTGCTCCTCACGTCTCAAATCATCAAAGAAGACCGGATTGCGAACAATCTCTGAGTAGAGTCCCTCTGTCGGAACAAACAAGACTCCAAAATTGGTCGTCCGCGGTGGCGCTATGTACTTGCTCTTGATATCCTTGCCAAAGCGCTTGACGCTAGCTAGGAGTGATTTGCGACAACGTTCGATTTCGTCCTTATCGCCTGCTTCATAGGCTTCTTCCAAGCGATAATAATCTGCCAGTGGAAACTTGGAGTCAATCGGCAAATAGACATATTCCTGGCCACCCTGTCCGGGCAGTTTGATGGCATACTCTACTCGTTCACTGGAGTTTTCAACCGTTGCAAATTCTCGTTCGTACTGGGCAGGTGTCATGATGTCTTCGATGATCTGCCCCAGTTGCAATTCACCCAGAATCCCTCGAGTCTTGGTTCCAGAGAGAACCTTGTTAAGTGCACCGACATCGCGGGCAACTGTCTGCATTTCTCCAAGGCCACGATTGACCGACTCCAGTTGTTTGGAAACTGTCTCGAAGGAAGCCTGCAAGCGCGTCTGCAAGGTCTTTTCTAACTTTTCCTCGACAGTTTGACGCATTTGTTCCAAACGTTGCTCATTGGACTCCTGCAAGGCTTGGAGACGTTGGTCGGTCTTGTCCCTAGTTTGCAAAAGATTATCTGTCATTTCTTGACGAACTTGAGTCAGGCCTTGGTGCAACTCCATTCGCACTTCTTGCAAACGGTCGCTGACAGCCACTTCCAAGTCTTTTTGGTCTAACTGGCTTGCTTGCCTAGCTTGTTCAAAGCGATAATCCAACTGGTCTGACAGATGATCTGCCTGATCCTCCAAACTCTTGCTTAGGTGTTTCTCCTGCTTATCCTGCCTCTGCCAAATGAGAAAGAGACCAGCTAGATTGGCAATTAATAATAGTAATAATACAGTCTCCATCCTACCTCCTGTCCTTGCTATGCAGCACGACGACATAGCCTTCTGGGCAAGTTATCGAAACTTCCCTATCTATATATTCGTTAGAAGCGTACACTTTTTTAAAGAAAAAATTTTCCTCTGTCAATTCGTACTTGGCACCGAGAATGGTCAGCTGGCTATCCCGAACCGGCATAAAGGCTAGATAGTCATAGTCCGAACGGGGCTCTAGCTGACTGGTCCCTTCTGGACAATAGGCAATCAAGTTTTGCCCATCCTCAATCGCTATCTGGCGCATATAGGGTGCCAACTTGGGATTGCTAGGCAGAAAGACATTAGCCAGCATATGATCAATACGACCACCCAAAGCCCCAAAAATAGTCACCTGAGCCTGAGAATTTTGCTCAAAGATGGTTAAGAGAGCCAATTCCAGATCTGTATCATCTTTTTCTGGCTGGGCTTGAACAAAATGTTGGGCACGTTTTTGAATCACCTGTCGCTCTTCTGCAGTCACCGAATCAAAATCCCCAACTGCTAGAGCGAGAGGAAGGTCTTCTTCCAAGACCCAGAGTGAGCCTCGATCCACACCAACAAAGCTATCAAAATTCGTCCGATAATGACCGCGATCTCCACCTGCAAAAACGGCAACCCTAGTCCAATTGTTTTCTGAGAGTTTGCACTCGTTCATTGACATCTCCCTTAAAGACATAGGATCCTGCTACAAAAACGGTCGCTCCAGCTTCTTTGGCTTGAGCAATGGTTTGGTCATCAATACCACCATCGACTTCAATATCAAAGTCCAAGCCTTTTTCCTCACGAAGGGAAACCAACTCACGAACCTTATCCATGGTTTCAGGTAGAAAAGCTTGTCCGCCGAAGCCAGGATTCACTGTCATGACCAAGACTTGGTCAACTAGGTGAAGTACGTGTTTGATAGCTTCAACCGGCGTACCAGGGTTAATGACAACAGAAGGTTTGACACCTAGAGAACGAATCTTTTGAAGAGCACCATGGATATGAGGTGTTGCTTCTACATGGATACTGATGATGTCTGCACCTGCACGCGCAAAGTCTTCTAAATGATGCTCTGGATTAGCTACCATCAAGTGGCAGTCAAAGACCATCTTGCTATGAGGGCGAAGAGCTTCGACCACACCTGCACCAAAACTAATTTGTGGCACAAAGTGGCCGTCCATGATATCGATATGGGCATATTCTGCCCCAGTTGCTTCTAGGCGTTTGATTTCACGTTCAAAGTTGGCATAATCTGCTGCCAGAATTGACGGAGCAATCTTGTATTGAGACATAGGTTTCTCCTTATTTTGGAATTTTTTTACTGACTTTTTTATAGGTTTCTCTGCGATTTTCAATTTCGCTAAGGAATTGCAGGTAGTTGTCAAAACGGAAGGATGCAATGATACCCTCTTCGACAGCCGGCTTAACCGCACAGGACGGTTCATGGGTATGGGTACAAGTACGGAATTTACAGTCTCGACTGACACTGACAATCTCTGGAAAAGCCTGATTGAGGTCTTCAGCCGTTGACACTTCATAATCCAGTGATGAAAAGCCTGGTGTGTCCGCGATTTTACCCCCATTGAGGTTGTAAAAACTAACAGCTCGAGTGGTATGACGACCGCGACCCAGACTGTCTGAGATCTCTCCTGTTTCAAGATTGAGGTCCGGTGCGATTTTATTGAGGAGGGTTGATTTTCCAACACCTGTCTGCCCCATAAAGACCGTCACTTTTCCTGTCAACAAAGGCAGGAGTTCCTCTTTACTGGTCACAAAGTCATAGCCGATGTCACCGTATGTCTGCTGGTAAAAATCCAGTTCTCCTCTATCTTCCAGCAAGTCCATTTTAGAAATATAAACGATAGGATGGATGTCCTTGTGTTCCAAAAGAACCAAGAAACGATCCAACAAGTTGCTGTTGAAGTCCGGTTCCTTGACGGACATGATCACCACAGCTTGGTCAATATTGACAATAGGTGGACGGACCAGACTGTTTTTCCGTTCGTGAATTTTGAGGATATAACCTTCGGAATTTTCCTCCGCAGAAAAATCTACCCAGTCCCCAACGTAGGGTGTATGACCTTTTTTGCGGAAATTCCCACGCGCACGTGTCTGATAGACTTGGTCCTCACTCTCCACATAGTAGAATCCTGCCAAGGCTTTAATGATTTGTCCCTGCATCTTAGAGTCCTTGTCCTTTAAGCGCATCTGAAAGGCTAGCAAATTCTTCCAAGCTAAGTGCTTCCCCACGCACAGATGGAGACAAGCCTGCCTGATCCAAAGCCTTGGTCAACTTTTCCTTGACTTCCTCAGTCTTTCCAAAGTAGCCTGTTAAGTTATTCCATAAGGTCTTGCGACGATGAGTGAAGCTAGCCTTGGAAACCTTAAAAAAGAAGTTCTCATCTTTCACTGCTACAGCCGGTTCTGGACGGCGCACCATTTTTAAAATGGCTGAGTCCACGTTTGGGGCTGGCACAAAGACCGTACGTGGCACGATGAAGGCAACCTTTGCTGTCATATAATACTGCACAGCAATCGACAAACTACCATAAGCCTTGGTATTTGGCTGTGCTGAGATGCGATCCGCCACTTCTTTTTGCATCATGACGACAAACTCACTAAAAGGAATGCCACTCTCGATCAAGTGCATGAGAATAGGCGTTGTGATATAGTAGGGCAAGTTGGCTACTACTTTAATCGGCAATTCAGGATTTTTGAAATTCTGGATATGTTGCGCCAAATCGACCTTAAGAATATCCTCATTGACTACAGTAACATTGTCAAAATCACGTAAAGTATCTGCTAGGATTGGTACTAAACGGTGGTCAATCTCAAAGGCCATGACTTGAGCCGCACGCTCAGCCAAAAATTCTGTCAAAGCACCAATACCTGGACCGATTTCGATAACATTAACCTGGTCATCAATTTCAGCCGTATCCACGATCTTTTGAAGAATATTGGTATCCGTCAAGAAATTTTGCCCGAAGGACTTTTTAAAGGTAAAACCGTGACGCTCCAGCACTGCCTTGGTCACGCTATAATCTGCAATTCTCATTTATTCTCTTTTCTATTTGTTAGCTAAAAACAACCTATAAACCCAAACAATTACAAACACCAAGAGAAACCAAAATCTCAAAGGAATATGGTACTCGTCATCTTTAGATTCGGCACCGGTCTCATCGAGCACTTGCTCATCTTCTTTGCGTGGTGCTTGCTTATTTTCTTGGCCTTGCGCTTGCTCGTCTTCTTGATATTCCTCTTGTTTTTGATTCTCTTCTTGACCTTGTGCTTGTTTTTCTTCTTGGTCTTGTTTTTGATTATCTTCTTGGTCTTGTTCTTGATTATCTTTTGGGCCTTGCATTTTCTTCAACTCATCTTGGTATGCAACCGAGTCTAGAATATTATCTTCTGGCAATAATTTTGAGGCATAATAATCAGGAAATCCCATAGCAGACCAAATTACGTTCTTTTCTGTTAAAGAAAAATCCAATTCTTGGGGTTGATTTTCCTGAATGGCTCGGATATTTTTTATAAGCTTACGCGAAGCTGTAGTCAATCCATCCATATCAGCAACTTCTAAAACATCAAATCCTAGCATGTCACCTGCTTTGACATTTGCAAGAATATAGCGAACAAAATCATCGTATAGTTGCAAGGTCTGAGGAGCGTTCTTTTCTAAAAAGGAGCGATTTTGGGTGGCCTTTTTCTGGAATTTTTCAATAGGAAGTAAGATATTAAATTTTTTCCATAGAATATTAGGCATTCGCACATCTTTTTCATCCCAAAATAATTGCCAAAAATAAGGAATAGTGTAAACTCCCTCCGTTAAAATACGTACGTCTTTCCCGTTTTTTAAATAAATATAGCTTCTATTTGCCATATCGTTTCCTTTCACCATTTTTATGAAGGCTTTACCTTCCGTCAAAGTCACTCCAAACAGGACCAACTGTTTAGATTGCCTCTTGTTGTCAAAAAATCAATGCATATTGTTCTAATTTTCATTCATTATCTTTTAAGAAAATCATTTATTCTCTTTTCTAATAGGAAAGGCGATATATCCAAACAAATTCGTTTCCTCTAGAACTCTGATGAATCAGGTCTTTTAAATAGAAATTGGGATTCGTCAGTTCTTTTGTTTCTGTATGATAGCTTGTTATTGTCTGCCCACCATGACGGAGAAGCCACTCTGTATCCAATCTAGGCAAATATCTGTCCTTTTGAAGAAAATCACAAAATTCCTCTACTGTTATGTCCTCAGAAACTTCAAGTTCTACCTTGTGAGGCAGAACATCATCCCCCATACAGATAGACTCTCTATCAACGATTATTTTCATCTCTTGATCAACCTTTAGCTCTTCCTTCTAGTTCCTCACTGAACTGTTGCATTTCTTTAAACGCTTTGTCACTGACATAAACACCCGCTTTATAATATTCAGTCTGGTTAATGGCATAGTCAAAGATTTCAATCATGCCTCCAGCGTTTTCAATCATAGCGCTCCAATTTTCATCGAAAACCATTCGCAAACGTTTCCAATCAGTAAACACTGAAACCGAATTTCGTCCATTTTTTCCTTCTCTAGTCGGAAGATTAAATGTAGCGGATTCTTCTAAAACATGAGCATTACTTTCCTGACTAGGTTCAGGAAATCCTGATGATGCATTTATAGGAAGAAGGAATTTAGCTTTTGGCATTGCCATTGAAAAGAACTTATAATAGAGTTTATAAATTAATTCTTCCTCTTCTGTAGTCGGTCTATCCATCTGTCCCATCAAAAGCATCCATCTCACAATATCAGGGTTCATAACAGGAACTTGTATCTCTGGCAAGCCTGAAAAATCTGGTTTTTGAACTAAAATAGAAGAACTTATACTAACTTCTTTGGTATTAAAGAATGCTCCTAAAGCACCATTCAAGTAAAAAGCTGTCCCAAGAAAATTCTCAATTCCTTTTTTATCTTCCGTATTTTCAATCAGTTTTATCTCTGAGTTTAATTGTTTTTCTATTGCTTCTTTATACTGATGATACCAACGAGATGTAAATACCATAATCATTGGGTCAGTGCAGAGATAGCCTTCGTCACCTCTATCATATGTAGTTGAGAAAAGATAAGGTTCCCCAGTATTTTCTGAATAAACAGCATAAATCGAATCTGCTTCTAGCAACTTGTCCTTGACAATTTCTGCTAGACGTTCTGACTTACGAGTATTTTCTTGATTGCTCTCTTCACTTTTTGGTTTTTGACGGCAATCCCATAAAAAAGCCTGTAAAATTTCGATACTATCATCAAGACTAAGATTCTGATAGTCCTCATCGCTTACTTTACCTTCTTGAATAGTCACAAAAGTTCGATAGAGAGCATAAGCATAGCTAGATAAACGCTTTTTTTCATCTACACCAGGACTATAGAGCACACTTCCCTTTTTTAACTTAGCTAGAGAGGAAAGCATATCGATCTCTAGATAAACCAACTCCTCATCTCTAAGAGATTCCACATCTTTGTTTTGGCAAGTAAGTTTTTTTACAACTACAGTTTCAAGAGTATCCATACCTTGATCGGGATTGCAAAACTGAAGACGATCACCAACTGTCAAACTCCCTTCCAAAGTCGCAGCAATCAGTAATTCCCTCTTTTCTTTCATTGGAAAGAAACCCAAAACTCCTAGACAAGCATCTCCTTTGGTTTCTTCTGTTGTCTTCTGTGCTTCTGTCTTTTTAAAAAAATCAAAAATTCCCATTGCTTTTCCTCATTAATTTCACCCAAGTGCTGATTTTATCAATTATCTTTTTTTATCAGGCATGGTATTGAGCATAGTTGAAGCGTATGCTATTACCTCTATTGTAACACATTCCCCTTATATTTTCGGGTTATCTGGTTATTGTTATCACTTTTCAGGACTCTCCAAACAGATTTCGATATCTAAATTTCTTTCCACTATTGAAGTAAGCATAAAATTTATTTTTCTAATTCTTTATAGATTGTCTCTTGAAAAGGTCAGTTGTTCAAGTAAGGAATAGAGTTTTGCTTGCTCCGCTTCTTCATAAGCAAATCTATTTGCTTTTACTTCCCTACATTTCTCGTCATACAAAAAACCGTCATATCCATCTTCTGTAGATAAGGCTGTGTAGACTTTGGCCATTTCTTCAGGGCTAATTGAAAATCTTGACTTGATTTTATACAAATTTTTCATAAAAGTGCTGAGGTGATCATAGCGACGCATATCAACTTTGACATTGGTCACACGGATTGCCTGAACCTTGATACCTTTCCAATGTTTCCGCATATAAAGCGACAGCATCAACAAGGCTAGTTTATTCTGATAATAGGTCTTGGCAGGACTATAATGTTTTTGACCAGCTAAATTTTCAAAATCAAGCTTCATGAAGGGATAAAGCATCAGCCCTTGGGAAGAAATATTAATAATCCGACCACTTTCTGACTTTTCCAACAAGCCCTTCAACAAGGTAGAAAGTAAAAAGGGAGCAACCACGTTGGTCGCAAATTGTTTTTCCAATCCGTCTTTGCTAAGAATCGGCTTTTTGACCGATAAGTCAAAATCAGCCGCATTGTTCATTAAAACATCTAAAGTCTCTTCTTTTTGGATATACTGTTCTACCGCTTCCTTGACACTTTTCATCTCAGATAAATCAACCAAGATATAATCTACATGCGGATTTCCTGTTTGTTGACGGATTTTCTTACAGGCTTGCTCAGCAGCTTCTTTCCGTCGGCAAAATAGAGTCACTGACCAGTCCTTTTCAGCTAATTGTTTTGCAGCCTGATAGCCAATACCACTATTGCCACCCGTAATAATCACTTTTTTCATTTCTGACTCCGTTAGTCTGAATACTTAGCCATCACTTCTTCCACTTCTGCCAAGGTTACCCCAAATAACTCTAAGCGCTTGAGGAGTTGCTTGCCGTTGGAATAGCCGATGCGAAGCTGTTCGCCTAGATACTCTCGGCGTCTACGGCTGTCTGCTCCCGCTAGGAAACCTAGGCGAATCAAGTCACCACGACTGATGTCAAACTCGTTCTTGTTTTCAAATTGCTCTGTCACCTGAGCCAGCGCTGCTTTTAGGTCTTCATAGCTGGCGTGTTCGATTCCCAGAGAACGTCCCTTGGACTTGGATTTGGGAACAGCCTCATCTCGCTTGAGAAAGGCATGCTGCACAGTTGGAATGGCCGTCATAATCATGCGACGAATGCGTTCCCCATTAAAATCTGGATCGGTAAAGACAATGACTCCATGCAGTTCATGCAGGCGCTGAATGCGTTCTATATCCTGGTCATTTATTGCGGAACCTCGTGTTTCATAGGTCTCTACATCAAAGTAACGTTTGAGATTGGCCGTATCATCGCGACCTTCGACCACAATGACTTGAGAAATTTTTTCTTTCATCACTTGCTGTCCAATCCAAAGATACGCTCTGCATTTGCAGTCGTTATAACTGCTAATTCCTCGGTCGTCATCCCACGCAAGTCGGCGATAAAATCTACCACATAGCGTGTGTAGGCTGTTTTGTTTTCACGGCCACGTTTAGGAACAGGAGCCAGGTAGGGTGCATCCGTCTCTACCAAAATCTTGTCTAAAGGAAGTTCCCTAGCAGCTTCTTGGATATCCGTTGCTTTCTTAAAGGTCACCACTCCTGAGAAAGAAATAGTCATGCCAAGCTCGACAAACTTCTCAGCCCACTCCAAAGAGCCTGAAAATGAATGCATGATGCCACCACGACGACCAACGCCCTCGCTCTTGATAATCTCATAAGTATCTTCTAGCGCATCACGGGTATGGACCACAAAAGGCAAATTCAAATCCTTAGACAACTGAATCTGACGACGAAAAACCTGCTCCTGCACTTCCTTAGGTGCTGTCATCCAATGGTAGTCCAGGCCAATCTCCCCCAAGGCAACAACCTTGGGATGTTTTAGTTTTTCAAGCAAGTAAGCTTCAACCTCATCTGTGTAAATCCCTGCTTCCGTCGGATGCCAGCCAATAGTTGCGTAGAGTTGCTCATACTCATCTGTCAATTCTAGGGCTCGTTCAATGGTTGGCTTATCAAAACCAACAATATTCATCTGTGTCACACCCATCTCAGCAGCCAAGGCGATTTCTTCGGCCTCACGTCCTGCAAATTCTTCTACATTTAAATGTGTGTGCGTATCAAAAATCATCTCTTCTAACCTCATTTTCTTCCATCTATTATACCAAAAATAGCATCCCTCGGCTTGTAAAAATATTCTAATACCAATCATTCTCCCTTGACTGCCTTTTTTCAAAGCAGTATAATAACACTTATTGAAATTTTCAGCAAAGGAAACGAAAATGTTTAGAAAATTAAAATATACCTTTATCGGTCGACCACTCAAGTCTCTCACAGACGGCGAAGGGGGATTACTTGGAAAAATGCAGGCACTTGCAATGTTATCCAGTGATGCCCTGTCTTCTATTGCCTATGGACCTGAACAAGTCATTCTCGTATTAGTCAGTCTCTCTCCTCTCGCCATTTGGTGGAGCCTCCCTATCGGTATTTTTGTCCTCTTACTGCTCGCTAGTTTGACCATTTCCTATCGTCAAATTATTCACGCCTATCCTCAAGGTGGAGGAGCTTATATGGTCACTCGGGAAAATCTCTCCCCTGAACTAGGCTTGATTGCAGGGGGCAGCCTCCTTGTTGACTATATGCTGACAGTAGCCGTATCCGTTGCGTCTGGATCTGATGCTATTACAGCAGCCATCCCTGCCCTCCATCCCTACAATCTTCATATCTCTATTTTGCTAGTCTGCCTGCTCATGCTCTTGAATTTAAGAGGATTGAAAGAATCTGCCAGCTCTCTGATGATTCCCGTCTACCTCTTTATCTTCAGTACCGTCTTTCTCTTGCTTTATGGATTCTTTCAACTATTTACAGGTTCCCTAAACTATCAGGCGACTTCAACCATTGGACAAACTGTTCCGAGCCTTTCCATCGTTCTCCTATTGAGAGCCTTTACCAGTGGCTCTGCCTCTCTGACAGGGATTGAGGCTATTTCAAATGCGGTACCATTTTTTAAAACTCCGAAAGAAAAGAATGCTGCTCAAACCTTGACCATCATGTCGCTGATTTTAGGATTTCTTTTTGCAGGTATCACCTTCCTAAACTACTGGATGGGCATCACGCCTCAAAATGGAGAAACCATCCTCTCGCAAATGGCCAAGGGCATTCTTGGTGATTCATTCTTTGGTCATGCTAGCTACTATCTCTTCCAGTTCTCGACAGCCTTAATTCTAGCTGTAGCTGCAAATACTGGCTTTTCAGCCTTCCCTATGCTGGCTTACAATATGGCTAAAAACAAGTACATGCCCCATCTCTTTATGGAAAAGGGGGATCGCCTTGGCTACTCCAACGGTATCTTAACTCTGGCCTTTGGGGCTATGATCCTTCTTCTCATTTTTAACGGGAATACTGAACGCTTGATTCCTCTTTATACTATCGGGGTCTTCGTTCCCTTTGCCCTTTCTCAGACTGGAATGATTCGCCATTGGAAAAAGGAAAAAGGAGCAAACTTCTTAAAACCTGCCTTTGCTAATATCCTTGGGGCCATCATTTGTTATGCTATCGTTCTCATTCTACTTCTCTTCAGACTGGGAGATATCTGGCCATTCTTCCCAATTATCCTAGTCTTAACCTTCCTCTTTTTGTCCATTCACAGCCATTACCAAAAAGTGGCAAAACAGCTACGACTCTACGAAGGAATTGAAAAACGTACCTATGATGGCAATCTGGTTCTCGTCCTCGTAGGAAATGTCACTCGAGTAAGTGTCGGAGCCATTAACTACGCTCAAAGTATCGGTGACGAAGTGTTGGCCATGCACATTTCTACTAAAGAAACGGCCGAAAAAGACCAAGAAATCCTTCAGGAATTTGCCGACCACTTCCCAAATATCACTCTAAAGAATATCAATACCAGCTACCGCGACATCATCACCCCTAGCGTTAAGTATGTCAAACGAATCGCCCAAGAAGCTAAGCAAAAAAACTACACTGTTACAGTCCTTGTCCCACAGTTTATCCCTAACAAGCCTTGGCAAAATATCCTGCACAATCAAATGAGCCTTAAACTAAAATACGCTCTCAGATGGCACGAAGACGTCGTTGTCGCTAGCTACTCTTATCACTTAAAAGAATAAACAAAAACTCAAAATCAGTAACTTATATCTGGTTTTGAGTTTTTTGTATGTGACCTTTTAAATGAGCCCTCCATGAGTTTCATCTGAAATGACCGATTTCGTAGACAGTTCACCCTTTAAGATAAAAAGAAAAGTCAGTAGACTCGAGTTCCTACTGACTTCTTTGTTGAATTCGTTTGGATTATGCAGCCAAAACTTTGCGTCCTTTACGACGACGAGCTGCCAATACGCGACGACCGTTTTTAGTTGACATACGGTTACGGAATCCGTGTTTGCGCGCACGACGAAGTTTACTTGGTTGATAAGTACGTTTCACGATGAATACCTCCTCATAGATTTTGTATTCGTTTAGCCGGCTATAAAGTGATCAGTTACTAAACATACTTTACTATTCTATCTGATTCTTACCTATTTGTCAATAGCTCTAAGGAAATGTTTCCTGCTTTTCCCTATGAAAGCCTTATCTACGATACTGGCTCAAGAAACGTGTCATCTTTTCTTGGATTTGCGCCAATTCGTCCACACGAGGAAGGTAAACGATACGGAAATGGTCAGGTTCCTTCCAGTTAAAACCACGACCATGAACCAAGAGAACCTTTTCCTGCTTCAAGAAATCAAGAACGAACTGTTCATCATCATCGATGCGGTACATATTGCGGTCGATTTTAGGGAAGATATATAGTCCCGCCTTCGGCTTGACCGCAGACAAACCTGGAATATCTTGGATAGCATTGTAAATGAAGTTTCTTTGCTCGTAAATTCGTCCACCAGGAAGGAGCAATTCATCCACTGACTGGTGCCCACCTAGTGATGTTTGTACGACTTGCTGGGCCAAAACGTTAGAGCAAAGACGCATATTGGACAGCATATTGAGCCCTTCGATATAGCCCTTGACATGGTGCTTAGGACCAGACAAGACCATCCATCCTACACGGAAACCAGCGATGCGATGAGATTTTGACAGACCATTCATGCTGACACAGAAAACATCTGGTGCCAAGCTCGCCACAGGCGTATGCACATGCCCATCCATCACCATGCGGTCATAAATCTCATCCGCAAAGATGATCAAATCGTTTTGACGAGCAATCTCAATAATCTCCAACAAGAGTTCCTTAGGATAAAGGGCTCCAGTTGGGTTATTTGGATTGATAAGGACGATTGCCTTGGTATTGGAAGTAATTTTTGACTTAATATCGTCAATATCTGGATACCATTCTGCAACTTCATCACAGATATAGTGAACGGCATTTCCCCCAGCTAGGCTGACCGCGGCTGTCCAGAGAGGATAGTCTGGCATAGGTACCAAGACCTCATCGCCATTATCCAAAAGCCCTTGCATGGACATAACAATCAGCTCACTGACACCATTTCCAAGGTAGATATCATCAATGTCCACATTGGGGAATTTCTTTAGTTGGCAATACTGCATGATAGCCTTACGTGCTGAGAAAATCCCTTTGGAGTCAGAATACCCCTCACTATCACGCGCATTCATAATCAAGTCATGAATGACCTCATCTGGCGCTGTGAAGCCAAATTCTGCTGGATTCCCTGTATTCAGACGTAAAATCTTTTCTCCGTTTGCTCGCATCCGCATAGCTTCTTCCAAAACAGGGCCACGGATATCATAGGCAACATGCTCTAACTTACTAGACTTGTTATATTCTTTCATCTTGTTTCCTCAATTCATCGAGATAGTAACATTATACCACTAGAAAGGGATTGCGACAAGTTTCCTGAAATGAGCAAGCAAAGAAAAAACTCACAACGACTAGGTTCTCACTGTCTAAATAACTAGAATGCAGAAGTATTTTCTCACATACCAAAAGACAGACCTAGAAAGACCAATGCTAAAAAGGAATCATACAAAAGATTAAACATGAGAAAGAGCCCCCATGTGACCAAATAGTCCAAGCGACCACTTCTCTTTGCAATCACAAATAAAATGATGTGGTAGACTAAGTGAAAGAGAAGAAAAGCAACAAAACCTGGATAGAGAACGGGTACGACTCTTTCCAGCTGCCAAAGCATCACTACTTCTCCTACAAGTGACGCAAGGATAATTCCATGATAAAGGAAACTTATTTTTTTAGAAGCTTGAACAAAATCTTTCATACTTTCTCATCCCCCTACTGTGTTTTCTGCTATCCCGTTTTCTTTTATTTTAACATATCTCCACCAAATTGAATCTCCAATAATATTTATTTAAATATGATTTTTACTTTACTTCTTTAGTGAAAAGGGTTACAATAACAGTAAGAAAATTTCAGGAGGTTTCATTATGGCACAACGTTACCAAAATGTTATGGTCGCAATTGATGGTTCTAAAGAAGCGGACTTGGCTTTCGTCAAAGGTGTTTACACTGCACTACGCAACGAATCCAAACTCACCATTGCCCATGTTATCGACACACGCGCTCTTCAAAGCGTGTCTACCTTTGATGCTGAAGTTTACGAAGAACTCCAAGTCGATGCTGAAAGTCTGATGAAGGAGTACGAAAAGCGCGCAAGAGATGCTGGTGTGACCGATATTCACATCGTTATCGAAATGGGAAATCCAAAAACCCTCCTTGCCCGTACTATTCCAGACGCAGAAAATGTTGACCTGATTCTCGTTGGTGCAACAGGGCTTAATGCCTTTGAACGCCTCTTGGTTGGCTCTTCATCTGAGTATATTCTTCGCCATGCAAAAGTCGATTTGCTGGTCGTGAGAGAAAGTGAAAAAACATTGTAATCATTAAAAAAGGGAGCCTTGAGCTCCTTTTTGTTTGTCCTGATTGGGTCACAAAAAGGCTTTAAACAATTGTTTAAAGCCTCTATCTTATTTAGAAAGTAGTCAATCTCAAAAGATTGAATTATTTGTAACTGTATGCCCAGTAGTATACACCGTTTCCATCAACTACTGCTGCTACAGCTCCTTCAGTGACATTTGGATCGAGAAGCAAGTCTCTCAAACCACTGTTTGCCCATTTCTTAACGACAACAGCTGCATCTTCATCACGACGTCCAACAAAGCCTGTGCTATCGTATTGACGTGAAATTTCATTTACTTTTGGAAGTGCTTGATTTTGATAAATGTCTTCTGACCATGTCAACTCTTTCAAGCCTTGAGCTTTACGCTCTTCATTGATTTTAGCGAAAGCTTCTTTAGCTTTTGAAACATAGTCATAGTTTGTATCGTTTGTTGCTTCAACACGGTAAACAAACTTAACATAACCAAATTCTACATCACTGTATTTCTTATCCTCAACACCACTCTTAAGATTTGCAATCAAGACATAATCCTTAGCATATGGGTTTTCTTTGGTTTTTTCAAAGATTTCTGGATCTTCGATTTCCCATTCAACTTTGGCATCCCATCCTGAGTTATCAAGGAACTTAGGATTCATCTTTTCGATAACGTAGTTCTTGAACTCTTCAACATTCTTGAATGGCAATGCTTGACCTGCTTTAGCAGTCGTTACCAAGTTAGTTGAGTAAAGTTTCACGCTTGAGTTCTTGTCACTGTACATGTACTCGTCATCAGCAGTATTTTCGTGAAGTTTTGGATCACGAGCTGGATCGTTTGGATCAGTCATCCCTTGAAGTTTCCATTTTCCTCCAAGCCACTTCCAGTATGCTGAGTAACCTGTACGCTCTGAGTTAGATGGTACATAGTAGTAATGTGCACTACCGTCGAAGTAGTAGTTTTTATCATTTTTGAGGACTGCATCACCTGGTTTACCTGGTGGGTAAACCAATTTTGGAGTTTGTCCATTTGGTGCCCAAGCCAAGTGTTCCAATCCTTCAGCTGGTTTTTCAACATAATCAGGGATTTGGTTTTCACTTGGTTCATCAGTTGTTACCAAACCTGGTGTTGTTGGGATAGCTGGAGTTGCTGGTGTTTCTGGTTTTGGTTCCGCTGGCGTTTCTGTAGATGGTTTGAATGGATCAAATTCACTATCAGCACCATTAATTGGTGGGTTTTCTGGTAGGTCAACACTTGGAGTTGCTGGTTGTGCTGGTTGTGTTGTTGGCTCTTCAGGTTTATCACTAGGAGCTGGTGTTGGAGTCTCTGGTTCTGCTGGTGTTGGAGCAGGAACTTCAGGTTGACTTGGTTGTGCTGGTTCAACCGGAGTTGTTGGTTGTTCTGGTTTTGGTTCAGCCGGTGTCGCAGGTTGTGCTGGTGTTGTATCAGCAGAATCTTTCACCAATACCCACTTACCATTTTGGTAGTAGTAATAATCACCATTATCCAATACATAGTAATGGTACCCATTTTCGTAACGATAGTGCGGATCGTTTTCCAAGTTGTTAGTAGATGAGTTGTTATTACTATTGTTTGTCAAAGGTTTCCACTGACCGTTACGATAGATACGGTAGCTACCATCGTTCATACGGTAGTAGTGATTGCCATTCCAGTAAATATAGTTTTCATCGCTAGCAAGGTTGTTGTAATTATTCCAATAGTTATAACCATAGTAGTTATTCCAATTATTGTAACCGTAGTTGTAACTTGGGTAATAGCTACCATATCCATAGTTATAGCTTGGGTAGTAGCTATTGTAGCCATAGTTATAGCTTGGGTAATAACTATTGTAGCTGTAACTTCTTACAGTATAGTTTGATGTACGGCTACGATTTGCAGTAGTACGGTTAGAAGTACGATTGCTTGAACGACGGCTAGTTCTTGTATAGTAGCTATTATTTCCATTCCAATTGTAAGCAGCGTGAGCTTCACTTGGTGCAAAAGTTGGAAGCATTGTTACAGCTGTTAAAACAGAAGCTGTCAAATAGGTATATTTTTTCTTCATTTCAACCTCTTAATTCTTTAATTTTTAAACTTGAAAATTAAAATAATAAAAATTTGGAAAGCAATTGTGCACAATTTTATAACTAAACCTCAAAGCTAGAGTGAACTCCTCACATCAACTTGTTAACAGGCCTGAAATAAACAAGTTGACTCTCTGTCTTAAAAAAGAGCATATTGCAGTAGCATGAGGATTTTATATTTATTCGCTTTCTGAATTTATTCTAACACATCAACTTTCAAATATCAAATAATTTGACTTATCTTTTTTTTGATGTTTTTTAAAAGAAAAGCTAGATATATTAGTAATATATCTAGCTTTTTAACTATTCTTTGTAAGAAATGTAATTTCCTGTTGTTTTATTTTCACTATCTTTTCATTTTTTTCTTTTCTTTTTCTAGTATAAATATGCTAATAATAATTAGTGATATATATAAAATTGTTCGGTTTTTCAGCTCAAAAAATCCCCGAATTTTCCATCCAGGGAAAAGAATTTTCTCTTATTTTTTATTTTTTATTTCTTTATGTCGCTCATAAGCTTTAAACTGACGTTGTAGTTCCTGTCGAATGGCAGGTTCTGGAGCATATTTTTCTTCCCAGTCATCTGGCTTTAAAATCTTGTGTGTAACTGGGTCAAAATGAGCTTTCCCATCAGGGAAAACCTTCCCCATATTTGCTTCATGGACAATATCAAAAATGCGTTCTGGGTCTACTCCCATCAAAACAAAACTACCGTATGTAAAATACAGTGTGTCAATCAAAGCATCCACTTGACCGACCAAATTTTGCTTAGCAGGTGTCTTTTTCGCCACTTTCTCTGCCGCCTTATCAAGTGCCTCATGCATGCTTGCAAGGGAGTCTTGGAATTCTTCCTCCGAAGAACTTGCTGCGCGAACAAACTCTACTAATTCTTCAATTTTAAAATCTGCGCGGTGGGTTGCACCTTCAGCATCCCATGCCTGTGGTTCTTCTTGAGTTCGTTCATCCATCATGTGGTGGAAGGTTTTGACCTTATTAAAGTGATAGTCTCGACTGACAAACACTTTTTCTGAAGCCAAAACACCAAAGTGCTCGAGCGCCTTGTGGATACCATCTTGTTGATTACTTGCCGTAATATGCTTGGCAACTTCTTTGACACTGCTACTGCCATTTCCCATAGCAACCGACATACCAACACCCGCCAACATTTCCAAATCGTTGTCTGAATCACCAAAGGCCATGACTTGGTTGAGATCAAAGCCATATTCTTTCCCGACTCGGCGAATGCCTTCTAGTTTGGAATTGCCTTGGTTAATGATATCTGCGGCAAAAGGATTGCTTCGAGTTAATTTCAAGTCGTCAAAATCACTTGCTGCCTTCTCAGATTCTTCTGGAGTCATCAGCATCAAAACTTGATAAATGGGTTGATTAATCAAGTTAAGCAAGTCGTCTTCCTTTTGAGGAACTGCCTTGCTAACCATCCGATTAAAAGAGCGACTAACAGTTCTTGTCAGCACCGTCGGAATAAAACGACTAACCAGTTGAGAAAAGGATCCGAGACCAAATGACATAATTTTCGAACCAACAACGGCGTGCTCGGTTCCAAGAGCGATTTCTTTACGCTCCTTTTTAGCATAAGCAATCAGTTGACGCAGGCTTGACTTAGCAATCGGACTTGCAAAGAGTACCTTTTCTTTATTAAAAATGTATTGGCCATTGTAGGTCACCGCAAAGTCTAGGTCCAAGTCTTCCATCAATTCCTTGACAAAAAACGGCCCTCGTCCTGTCGCTACTCCAACAAGCACTCCTTGCTCTTTGACAATCTTAATCGCGTCCTTAGTGGATTTCAAAACACTCTTGCGATCGTTGACTAGCGTTCCATCGATATCAAAAAAAACAGCCTTGACTTCCATCCTGTCCCATTCTCCCCTTTTGTGTTACAATGATTATACCACATTTCAGAAAGAGTGACTAAATCATGCCTAAGAAAATCCTTGTTTTACATACAGGTGGGACTATTTCCATGCAAGCAGATGCCACTGGTGCCGTTGTAACTAGCCAGGACAATCCCATGAACCATGTTTCCAATCCACTTGAAGGGATTGAGGTTCATGCCCTAGACTTTTTTAATCTGCCAAGCCCTCATATCAAACCCAAGCATATGCTTGCACTCTATCATAAAATTAAAGGGGAAGCTGATAACTACGATGGTGTTGTCATCACACATGGTACAGATACCTTAGAAGAAACAGCTTACTTCCTTGATACCATGAAAATTCCGCCCATCCCCATCGTTCTAACAGGGGCCATGCGTAGTTCAAACGAACTTGGTAGCGACGGTGTATATAACTATCTGAGCGCTTTGCGAGTTGCCAGCGATGACAAAGCAGCCGACAAGGGTGTACTGGTCGTCATGAACGACGAGATCCACGCAGCCAAGTATGTTACCAAAACTCATACGACCAACGTCAGCACCTTTCAAACCCCAACACATGGACCACTTGGCCTCATCATGAAGCAAGAAATCCTCTACTTCAAAACGGCTGAGCCTCGTGTCCGGTTTGATCTTGAGCATATTCAAGGTCTGGTTCCCATCATCTCAGCCTATGCCGGTATGACAGACGAGCTGATTGATATGTTAGACTTAGAACAGCTGGATGGCTTAGTCATTCAGGCCTTTGGAGCAGGCAATATTCCCAAAGAAACAGCTCAAAAGTTGGAAAATCTCCTCCAAAAAGGAATCCCAGTCGCCCTGGTCTCACGTTGTTTTAATGGTATTGCTGAACCTGTCTACGCCTACCAAGGTGGAGGGGTGCAGTTGCAACGAGCTGGTGTTTTCTTTGTCAAAGAACTCAACGCTCAAAAAGCGCGCCTCAAATTATTAATTGCCCTTAATGCTGGACTAAAAGGACAAGCTTTGAAAGACTATATGGAAGGATAAACCTCTTCTCTAGAAAGCAAATCAGGAAATCTTCACGATTCCCTGATTTTTTCTATTTACGTTTTCGTGTAGAGCGGCGTTCTGTCAAACCATGAGGTAGGAGAACTTCACGTTCTTCCAACTCTTCCTTATGCATAATCTTAGTCAACATACGCATGCTGATAGCACCTAGGTCATAAAGAGGTTGGGCAATAGTCGTCAAGTTTGGACGAGTGAATCGTGCAATCTGAGAGTCATCTGTCGTAATGATTTCAAACTCTTCTGGTACAGACACACCGTGGTCAGCCAAACCATTTAGGACACCTGCTGCCAATTCATCACCTGTTACAACTGCGGCTGTAGCTTGTGATGAAATCAAGCGTTCTGCCAAGGCATAACCATCGTCATAGCTGTATTTTGATTCAAAGACCAATCCCTCGCTATAAGAATGTCCTGCTTTTTTCAAGGCTTCCTTGTAACCAATCAAACGAACCTTGCCATTGATATCATCGACGAGTGGTCCACTCACAAAAGCAATCTTTTCGTTTTCTTTGAGAAGGTAGCTCACAGCATCAATCGTTGCTTGTTTGTAGTCGATATTCACACTTGGAAGTTGGTGTTCTACATCTACAGTACCAGCAAGAACAACCGGTGTCCGTGAACGAGAAAACTCTGAACGAATCTTTTCAGTCAAGTGATAGCCCATAAAGATAATCCCATCGACTTGTTTTGAAAAGAGAGTGTTAACCACTGAAACTTCCTTTTCATCATCCTCATCACTATTTGCAAGGACAATGTTATACTTGTACATTTCAGCAATGTCGTCAATCCCCTTAGCAAGTGTTGAGAAATAACCATTGGTAATGTTAGGAATCACAACTCCGACTGTCGTTGTTTTCTTGCTAGCCAAACCACGTGCTACCGCATTTGGACGATAGTCCAAGCGGTCAATCACTTCTAGGACTTTTTTTCGAGTGTTCTCTTTAACATTCTTGTTGCCATTAACGACACGGCTAACTGTTGCCATTGAAACCCCTGCTTCACGGGCGACGTCATAAATCGTTACTGTATCATCTGTGTTCATTCCGTTTCCTTTCTATAATGAAAATTTCGCTTTCACGCATCTACTTACTCCATTTTATCACTTATTGTAAACACTTTCAAGTATTTTTTAGAGAAACTTTGAAAAAATTTCACAGTTTATTCCCATTTTGAAAAAGCGAGTAGGATTTCTTGATTTTTAAGACATTTTGCTGTATGATAAGAAAAATAAAAGGGGGAGGAAAACATGGCTTTTACAAATACACAGAGACGTTCCGCTAGCTTTGGTGTCGTGACCAGCTTGCCTGATGATGTCATTGACTCTTTATGGTATATTATCGATCATTTCCTGAAAAATGTCTTTGAGTTAGAAGAAGAACTTGAGTTTCAACTGCTCAACAATAAGGGGACCATCACCTTCCATTTTTCTAGCCAGCACCTTCCGACTAGCATTGATTTTGATTTCAATCATCCTTTTGATCCGCTTTACCCTCCTAGAGTCCTTGTTTTAGACTTGGACGGCAGAGAAACCATCCTCCTTCCAGAAGAAAATGACCTATTTTAAAAACTCTAGCTTCTCGGCGCAAACTGCTGAGGAACTAGAGTTTTCTTTTTCTAATAAATGGAGCGACTGACAACTAGACCGTTTGGTTTTGTATACTCCAAGTCAAGATAATCCTGATAAGTCCCTGGCACAATGAAACCTTGGGGACTCAATATATCAGTCCCAGCTCTTCCTACGATAGAGTCTGCCAGCAAGACACAATTGGTACTGAGAACGAAGTAGGTCTTAAACTCGGATGAGCTGAATTTATAGAGGGTCGCATCCGCTTCCTCTTTCAGTTGGTAGGAGTAGGTATGCTTGACCTCTCCCTCTCTTCTTTTCATCAACTGCGAACTTGGTTCCCAAGGAATTAACAGGTCTTCTATCTCCGCTAAACGCGCTTGGATAGCTGCTTTCTGTTGGTCCGTCAAACTCAGACCATAAGCAAACAAGGTCTTCTGACTTTCCCTCTTACAGAGTTCGATGTATTTCTCCCGATTGGCCTTAAACAAAACACCGTCTCCAACCATACCAAATAAACGCTCCGAGTGGGGATCATAGGAACCATAGGAAATAACCTTCCCTTGATAACAAATATCCACATGTCCCATGGCGAGGAAGAAGGAGGTTTCTGAGGTATGGATAAAAATTTCCAGGTCAACCGTCTGGTCGTTTTTTCTTTCTGAATGAACTTCCCCTTCTTGACTTTCATGATTTGCCAGCCACTCATTTAGTTTTCGCAAGGTGCTGATAGGAATCAGAGCCGTCACAAAGATCGGCAAGGTCATTCGCATACGTCGTTTCAGCTTGGGATTGTTTTCTATCCTTTCAAAAAAGAATCCGTCCCGGAGGCTACTGGCTCCTAGCATGAGCAAGTAAAATCCAAGCAAGAGCAATTCAAAATTCGCTGCATCGTGAAAAGGAGAGATGCTATAAAGCCCGAATCCTATCATCCATACAGCATCAAAGAGATGATGGATCCGAGGATGAATGGCATTTTTTCGATAGAGAGACCAGGTCACAAGACTAATGATGCCTGTAAACAGCTGGTAGCTCGCAATGATAAAGACCAAGAGATAGAGGGCAAGATCTTGCAAAATGATAGAGTCAAACACGAGAGCCGCTACCACCAGCTTGCCCAAGGTTACAAAGATATTTTCCCGACGTTTTTTATCTTGAAACCAGCGAGTCAACAAGTGCCAAACTGCTGACAAGGAAAAGTAGGCCATCAACAACTGGTACCCCATTCGTGGAATAACTTGTCCAAAACGAATCAAGAGGAGCCCTAAAACAATAGCAAGTAGTCCCTCCCCGATACTCTTCCACTTGCTATAGGTCTCAGAAAGCTTAGGCATTTCCTTGCTCCAACTGGTCAACCAAGTATCGAATTGGTTGCTTTAGGATCGGATGGATAAAATGGGGAGCTATTTCCACTAACGGCTCAAGAACAAAGAGGCGTTCTGCTATATAAGGATGAGGCAAGATGAGCTCGTCTGTATAAATGACTTGGTTCTCCACAAAGAGCAAGTCCAAATCAATCAAACGAGGCCCCCAATGCACCTCTCGAACCCGTCCCATTTCTGACTCAATGGCTAATAATGTTTCTAACAAAACTGATGCTGGTAACCAGGTTTCTACTTCAATCACCTGATTGGCAAAGCTATCTTGTTCCACACCACCCCAAGGCTCCGTCGTCAAGATACTGGATTCTTTGAGAATATGGATACCACGAGCTCGCAGGTTGTCAATGGCTTGTTCCAAGTTTGCTTGCTTATCTCCCATATTACTTCCTAGGGCGATAAAGGCCCGTTGCTTACGACGGTGAATGGTCACCGAGCAGGTATCCAATGGTAAATGCACTGGAGCCCACGGTTTTTTTAGTTCCAACTCAATCTCTTGGACAAGAGGATAGGTCTCAAAGGTACGTTCAACGAGTTTGTAAGCTACCGTTTCAATCAAATCCTCAGTGCTTTCCTGAAACCAAGTCGTCCACTGCTGACACAATTCTCCGTAATGGATAGATGCTGTTAAATCCAAGTCTGTCGCCGCCTTGGTCATATCATAGGATAAGCTTGCGGAAATAACAAACTTCTGCCCCAATTCTTTCTCACTTGGAAAAAGACCATGATAGGCAAAAATTTCCAAATCTTTAATCTGCAGTTGATCCATAACTAGTCCTTTCTAGAAAAATCCGCATGAAGCGGATTCTTTTTATACTCAATGAAAATCAAAGTGCAAACTAGGAAGCTAGCCGCAGGCTGCTCAAAACACCGTTTTGAGGTTGCAGATGGAAGCTGACGTGGTTTGAATTTGATTTTCGAAGAGTATTATAGTCCCATTAAACGATAAGCCTGGTCTCGGAGGTCTTTATCTGTTTCAAATACACCTCGCGCTACTGTCGTCAAAGTCGCAGTACCTGGTTTTCTGACACCACGCATGCTCATACACATATGCTCGGCCTCAATGACAACAAAGGCTCCTTTAGCCCCCAGATAGTCCATCAAGGCATCGGCCACTTCAATATTTAACCGTTCTTGAATCTGTGGTTTTTTAGAATAAATTTCAACCGTACGGGCAAGCTTGGACAAGCCTGCCACCCGACCATCTGGAATGTAGGCAATGTGCGCTCTCCCATAAAAGGGCAAAAAGTGGTGCTCACACATAGTGTGGAAAAAGATATCCTTTTCTACAACCATATTATCGTCGATAATCTCAAAGGATTTTGACAGGTGTTCCTCAGCAGTTTGGCCAAGACCTGAAAAAATCTCTTGGTACATACGAGCTACACGAGCAGGTGTTTCCTGCAAGCCCTCGCGGTTAGCGTCCTCACCAACAGCCTCAATAATCATTTTTACAGCCGTTTCAATCTTTTGTGTATCCATTCTCGTTCTTCCTCTCCATCAGATAGGCTCTCACTTGGCTCAAGAAATACAAGGAACCTGTGACAATCCTAACTGTTTGTTTCTCTTCATTTTTATCTGTCAATTTCTGCTCTAGAAAATCCTGCCAAATTTGGTAATTGAGATTTCTAGACTTGGCTGTCTCTTTCAGCACGCCTTCATCCGTCGCCCGACTATCATCAAAATGGGTTAAAGTCAATTGACTATCTGGCACCGTCTCTAGCAAATCCAGCATATCCTCCAAGGCCTTGGTCTTGATACAAGTAAAGAGGATTTCCTTATGATAATCCGCAAAGCGTTCTTGCAAGGTTGCTAATAAAGCCTTGATAGCATGGGGATTGTGGGCCCCATCCAAAATCATCAAGGAGTCGCTAGACACGACCTCCAAACGCCCTGGCCATCTGGTCTCTTTCAAAGCTTGAGCAACCAAGTCATTACTTGCCAACTCCCGTCCAGTCTCCTGGCAATAAGTGTCTAGGAGAGCAAGCGCCATCCCCGCATTTTCTATCTGGTGCAAACCAAGCAGACCTGTTTGAAAGCGACCTTGTCTGACAGAACTAGTATAATCAAAGATTTCACCAGCTACCACGCTTTCTTGATGACGAACCTGATAATCTTTTCCATAGGCAAGTCTAGGCGCATTTTTAGCTTCTGCAATAGAGTCTATCACAGTCAAGGCTTTAGGAACAATATTACCTGTCACCAAGGGAATACCTTGTTTGATAATACCAGCTTTCTGCTCTGCTATGGCTTCCAAGGTATCACCAAGTAGGGCCACATGATCCAGTCCAATGGTCGTAATTCCTGTTAAAATTGGCTGGCAAACATTAGTACTATCCAAAAGACCACCCATGCCGACTTCCATGATAGCCACATCTACTTGCTCTGAGGCAAAGTAATCATAAGCTAGAGCTGTGATAATCTCAAATTCGGTTGTCCCCTGCAAATTGGTAGCAGATTCCCCCTCAAGCAAAGACTGATAGTCTGCCATGAGGGCTTCTAGCCTAGCCTCGGGAATGGATTCCCCATTAATGCTAATCTGATCCGTATAATGAATGAGATAGGGCGAGCTGAACACCCCAACTCTCAGTCCTAATTTTTCCAGCATCTTTGTCAAAAAAGCAATGGTAGACCCCTTGCCATTGGTCCCTCCAATATGGATGACCTTAAGTTTGAGATGGGGATTGCCCCGCAGAGCTAGGAGTTCCACCATTCGTTCCAAACCAAAATGTGGTTGGTCCGTCCGGTAGTAGGCAATCCACTGATTGTTTTCAATTTCGTTCATATTACTTATATTGTTTTAAATCTAGATTTTCTGCATCATCTGCCAAACGAATGGCTGACGCAATTTCAACTGCCATCCTGTGACTGGCAACATCATGCACGCGCACCACTTCCACACCCTGTCTCGCAGCGATACTGGTTACATGAGCCGAAGCGGTGTCCCGATTTCGGAAACCGACTTCCGTCTCAGGATTGACTTCAAAGCCATTCTCCTCAAGGATATTGATAACAAACCGCTTGCGCGAAACACCAAGAAAGATTGGATAGCCCTGCTGATGCAATTTATCAAGGTCCCGTAGAAGAAGTAGATTTTCTTTCTTAGTCAGACCAAAACCAATTCCCGGATCCAGCAAAATGTTTTCTCTTGCTATCCCAGCTTGATTGGCTCTCGCTAGTGCTCGTTCAAAGAAAGCCTCCATCAAGTCTTCAATTGGCATTTTTTCAAAGTCAGCTAACTCTTCCTCTGTAAAAGCTTGCCCAAAACCAAAATGAGGAAATATGAGCGAACTAGGGTGCTGAGGTCGAGCCATGACTGGATTAAACATGATGACTACTTTCGCACCAGCCTTAGCAACCACATCCGCCATTTTCTCATCTCCCATGAGACCCGTAATGTCATTTACCAGATTGGCACCAGCAGCCAAAGCAGCCTCTGCCACCTGACTTTTCCAAGTATCGATGGAAATGAGAACATCACTTTCCTCACGGATAGCTTTAATCACTGGAACAACACGCTGGATTTCCTCTTCTATCTCAACATAGCTACTGCCCGGCCGAGTCGATTCTCCACCGATATCTAGCATGCTCGCTCCTTCTGCTATCAATTTATGAGCCTGCTGGAGTGCCTGCTCAAGAGCAAAAAACTGCCCACCATCTGAAAAAGAATCTGGTGTTACATTGATAATTCCACAAATAGCTGTTTTTCCGTGGTTGACTTTATTGGACATAACGGTTACTCCCTTAAGGTTCTCTACCATATTATCCCTCTATTTTACCATAAAAAGAAAAAGATGGATACGCTAGTATTCATCTTTTCCAAGCGGGCCAATGGTTTAGAATGATAGACCTAGATTTCTACTAATCAACACCAATAAGGCCAACAAACAAAATGCAATACCATTGAGAATCATATGAAGCAAAATGGACATCTCCAAACGCCCAGTCTTATAGGCTGTCCAAGTCAAAACCGTTGACATCCCTCCATAAATAATCACAGAAGGTAGATTGGTTGGCATATGGAGCAAGGCAAAGACGATTGCACCAACAACAAAACCTAGTTTTTCTTTTCCACGGAAGATCTTTTTAGGAATAATTCCGCGACACAAAATTTCTTCACAAATCGGCGCAATCAAGACTAGTAGGAAGAAAGTTGAAATCAAGGAACTATTCTGAACTAAACCATTTAGTATTGATTGGTTATTGGTTGTTGCCTCATTTGTTAGTCGAAGCAGGAGTGAACCCAAGAGATTTGTCGCAAAAATCACCAGATAACTCAGTACCAAGCGAGCCAGGTCTTTTGCCTTAAAAAAGGATAGATTAAAAGTAGCAAGTTGTGTTTTTCGTGCACCAATAATGAATACAATCAAAACGACTATGGATAGGGCACCTACTAAGAGCCCTGACTGTAAAATCGGAAACTGTTTGTTTGCTAAAAACAAAGCAAGTCCTATGGGAAATTGAGATAGAACAAAAGCTACCAAAAGGATGAGCACCCATTTCCCTCTGTTCAAAACCTCTTGCCAAATCGTCTTATCTTTCATGATGTACCTCCTTATAAGAAAAAGGGGAGACTCCCCTTTTTCTATTATACCATTTATAGCGCCATACTGATATAGTTAAGGATAAACAAGGCATCCAAAATCCAAATCATCACGTGCACATCCTTGGCTTGACCTTTGACAACTTTTGTCAAGGTATATGTCAAGAAACCAACAGCAATCCCTTGTGTGATAGAGTAGCTAAATCCCATAAAGATAGAAGTGAAGAAGGCAGGAACCGCTTCAGCCATATCATCCCAAGGGATATTTTTCAAGTTAGAAAGCATCATGATTCCGACGATGATCAAAATTGGTGCTGTTGCAGCTGTCGGAACAATCGCTAGAAGTGGGCTAAAGAAGCTAGATAGAGCAAAACAGATCGCAACCACTAGGGCTGTCAACCCAGTACGTCCACCAGCACCGATACCCGCCGCAGACTCAACATAAGTCGTAACGTTTGAAGTACCTGCAATGGCACCTACTGAAGTTGCCACCAAGTCAGAGTAAAGAGCCTTGTCCAATTTAGCGGACTCATGGTTTTCCCCACTTGTCGCAACGATACCAACTTTTTCACCAGTACCGATAAGAGTACCGATTGTATCAAAAATATCCGTTAGTGAGAAGGCAAGAATAGCCATCAAGGTTTCTGGTAAACGCGAAGTGTTTGAAATCAAAGATCCTAAACCTTCTGAACCAAGAGCAGCACCAAACAAAGTTCCTAAATCATTAACCGCTGCTGAAAGATTGTTGCTAGCAAAGTCAATCCCTGACAATTTGACAACACCAACAGCAATGGCAAGGACAGTCGTTGTTAAAATAGAAAGAATGATTCCACCTTTGATGCCTTTAACAACAAAGAAGATGGTAATAGCCAAACCAGCAAGAGCCACCAATACTGCTGGAGTATTGAAGTCAACCAAACCTGGAACGGCTGCGGAGTTTGCAGTAAGTGCAGCTTGAGCCTTGTCTGCTCCTTCACCTGCTACCGTATAAGTACCTGGATCGATTGAGAATTTCAAGAGACCAGCATTCTTAATCCCAACATAGGCAAGGAAAACACCAATACCAGCCGAAATAGCTGAACGAAGTGTTGTTGGAATAGATTCGATGATCATTTTACGAACATTTGTCAAGGTAATAATCAGTGAAATAATTCCACAAATGAAGACCATACCAAGAGCTTCTTTCCAAGTATAGCCCATCCCAAATACAACTGTAAATGTGAAGAAGGCATTTAGTCCCATACCTGGTGCTTGTGCGTAGGGCAAATTAGCATAGAAAGCCATCATCAAGGTACCGACTACAGAACCGATAATCGTTGCCAAGAACACACCTTGAACAGGCATACCCGTTTGGGAAAGCATTTGAGGGTTTACAAAGAGAATATAACTCATTGCAAAGAATGTTGTTAAACCAGCAAGCACCTCTGTACGGACATCTGTCCCGTGCTCTTTTAGTTTAAATAGTTTGTCCATCTTTAATCTCCTTTTGTTTTTTACGAACAATATCAGTATTATATCATTTATCATTCACCTTTTCAATATGTTTGTTTGATTTATTTAATAAATCAAAGCAACTGTAGTTTTTGTTCTTATCTGCTTTTCTTTCTTCTTTTTGATATAATAGTAGACATCTTATCTGGAAACGACTAGGAAGGTTTATATGACTAAAAAAATTATCGCAGTCGATTTGGACGGAACCCTGCTGAATAGTGAAAGCAAGCTCTCCGATTTCACCAAAAAGACGATTAAAAAAATTTCAGAAAAAGGCCACCATGTCATCATCACGACAGGCCGTCCGTATCGTATGGCAAAAGATTTCTACCGTGATCTAGAATTGCATACTCCCATGATTAACTTTAACGGTTCCCTTACCCATCTACCAGGACAGGCTTGGGCGCATGAAAAGTGCTTGACCTTGGACAAAAAATACCTCCTAGACATGGTCAAGCGCACGGAGGATATCCAGGCTGATTTTATTGCAGGAGAATACCGTAAGAAATTTTACATTACAGCTCCAAATGAAGAAATTGCAGACCCTAAACTATTTGGCGTAGAGAACTTCCGGCCGGAAAATCAATTCAAGCCTGAACGAGTAACCAAAGATCCCAACTGCATCCTTTTACAAACAAGGGCTGAAGACAAATACGCTCTAGCGGACGAGATGAATCGTTTTTATCAACACCAACTATCCATCAATACTTGGGGAGGCCCCCTCAACATCCTCGAGTGTACTCCCAAGGGGGTAAACAAGGCCTTTGCTCTAGAGTACTTGCTCAATGTGATGAATCGTGATAAAAAAGACTTAATCGCCTTTGGTGATGAACATAATGACACCGAAATGTTGGCATTTGCAGGTAAGGGATATGCTATGAAAAACGCCAATCCTGCTCTTCTTCCATATGCAGACGAACAACTTCCTCTGACCAACGAAGAAGATGGAGTTGCCTACGCTTTACAAAATTTATTCCTATAAAAGGGAAGATTGCATGGTCGCAATCTTTCCTTTTTGTTTTCATTTTGTTTTCACAAAAGCGACTTATTTTCTGTATTTTTATATTAAATTTTCCATTACCATTTTCATTTATCTCTCAAAAACATTGATATATTAATATTTTTAAAAAGTCATTCTATGAAAACTTTTACACCTTTTTAGAAAAAGTAGTTGATTTTTATATGAAAACGGTTTATACTTAAAGTTAGGCTTAAAGTTTTCTTAAACATACAGTCAAACATTTTATAAGGAGGAATGACAATAATGAGTATCGGAATCATTATTGCGAGCCACGGCGAATTTGCTGCGGGTATTCATCAGTCAGGATCTATGATCTTTGGTGAACAAGAAAAGGTTCAAGTTGTAACCTTTATGCCAAATGAAGGTCCAGATGACCTTTACGCTAAATTCAACAACGCTGTGGCTGCATTTGACGCAGAAGATGAGGTTCTAGTATTGGCTGACCTTTGGAGTGGATCTCCATTCAACCAAGCTAGCCGCGTAATGGGAGAAAATCCAGAACGTAAGTTTGCCATCATCACAGGACTGAACTTGCCGATGTTGATTCAAGCCTACACAGAGCGCCTTATGGACGCGAATGCAGGTGTGGATAAAGTCGCTGCGAATATCATTAAAGAAGCCAAAGATGGCATCAAGGCTCTTCCAGAAGAGCTTAACCCAGTTGAGGAAGTTGCAACTGCTGCAGCTGCTCCAGTTGCCCAAGCTGCTATTCCAGAAGGAACAGTTATCGGTGACGGTAAACTGAAAATCAACCTTGCTCGTCTAGACACTCGTCTCCTTCACGGTCAGGTTGCAACTGCTTGGACTCCTGATTCAAAAGCAGACCGTATCATCGTTGCTTCAGACAACGTTGCAAACGACGAATTGCGTAAAGAATTGATCAAACAAGCAGCTCCAAACGGAGTAAAAGCTAACGTTGTCCCAATCCAGAAATTGATCGACGTTGCAAAAGACCCACGTTTCGGAGAAACTCATGCCCTTATCTTGTTTGAAACTCCACAAGATGCACTTCGTGCTATCGAAGGTGGCGTGCCAATCAAGACCCTTAACGTTGGTTCTATGGCTCACTCAACAGGTAAAACAATGATTAACAACGTTTTGTCTATGGACAAAGAAGACGTTGCAACCTTTGAAAAAATGCGTGACCTCGGTGTTGAATTTGATGTACGTAAAGTACCAAACGACACGAAAAAAGATTTGTTTGACTTGATTAAGAAAGCAAATGTTCAATAATTTTAATCTGTTTCGATCATTTTTGAAAACAGGATTAAATACTTTATTAAAACTAAATAGAAAAGGAATAAAACCATGTCAGATATTTCAATCATTTCTGCTATCTTGGTTGTAGTTGTTGCCTTCCTTGCAGGTCTTGAAGGTATCCTCGACCAATTCCAATTCCATCAACCAATCGTCGCATGTACCCTTATCGGACTTGCAACTGGTAACCTCGAAGCAGGTGTTATGCTTGGTGGATCTCTTCAAATGATCGCCCTTGGTTGGGCAAACATCGGAGCTGCCGTAGCTCCTGACGCTGCTCTTGCATCTGTTGCTGCAGCAATCATCTTGATCAAAGGTGGTAACTTTACTACTGAAGGTATCGCCGTTGCTACGGCAACAGCTATCCCTCTTGCCGTAGCTGGACTTTTCTTGACTATGATTGTTCGTACAATCTCAGTTGCCTTGGTTCACACTGCTGACGCTGCTGCTAAAGAAGGAAATATTGCGGCTGTTGAACGTGCTCACTTTGTTGCACTTCTTCTTCAAGGTCTTCGTATTGCAATCCCTGCTGCCTTCCTTATCGCTATCCCAGCTTCTGCCGTTCAAGATGCTCTTAAATTGATGCCAGACTGGTTGAACGGTGGTATGGCTGTCGGTGGTGCTATGGTCGTTGCCGTTGGTTACGCTATGGTTATCAACATGATGGCAACTCGTGAAGTATGGCCATTCTTCGCTATCGGTTTTGCTCTTGCAGCAATCTCTCAATTGACTTTGATTGCCCTTGGTGTCATCGGTGTTGCCCTTGCCTTCATCTACCTTAACCTTACAAAACAAGGTGGAAACGGTGGCGGCGGAGCTGCGACTTCTAACGACCCAATCGGTGATATCCTAGAAGACTACTAGAAAGGGGAACAATCATGGCTGAAAAAATTCAATTATCAAAATCAGATCGTCAAAAAGTTTGGTGGCGTTCACAATTCCTTCAAGGTTCTTGGAACTACGAACGTATGCAAAACTTGGGTTGGGCTTACTCTTTGATCCCAGCTATCAAAAAATTGTACACTAAAAAAGAAGACCAAGCGGCTGCTCTTGAGCGTCACCTTGAGTTCTTCAACACTCACCCATACGTAGCTGCTCCTATCATGGGGGTTACTCTTGCACTTGAAGAAGAACGCGCTAACGGTGTTGAAATCGACGACGCAGCTATCCAAGGGGTTAAGATCGGTATGATGGGACCTCTTGCTGGTATCGGTGACCCAGTATTCTGGTTTACAGTTCGTCCTATCCTTGGAGCCCTTGGTGCATCACTTGCTGCATCTGGTAACATTGTTGGTCCTCTTCTCTTCTTCTTTGGATGGAATGCTATCCGTATGGCCTTCCTATGGTATACACAAGAGTTCGGTTACAAAGCTGGATCTGAAATCACTAAAGACATGTCTGGTGGTATCTTGAAAGACATCACCAAAGGAGCATCTATCCTTGGTATGTTCATCCTTGCCGTTCTTGTACAACGTTGGGTATCTATCAACTTTACTGTGAACCTTCCAGGTAAACAATTGGCAGAAGGTGCTTATATCAACTTCCCAGAAGGCGCTGTAACAGGTGGAGAATTGAAGGGAATCCTTGGTCAAGCACTCAGCGGATTGAGCTTGGATAGCGTTCAACCACAAACTCTTCAAGGTCAGTTGAACTCATTGATTCCAGGATTGATGGGACTTCTCCTTACTTTCCTTTGCATGTGGTTGCTTAAGAAAAAAGTATCACCAATCGCAATCATCCTTGCTCTCTTTGCAGTAGGTATTGCAGCTCGTTTCTTCGGTATCATGTAATCCAAGCAATTGAGAATATAGATAAAAAAGAATCAGGATTAAACCTGATTCTTTTTGTGTATCAACTTTTTCTTCTAGTCAGATAATGCAAGCCCCCAATCACCACTGCTAGGATGGCTACATAGACGACTTGGGTGGTTTCTAAAGGTACATACGCTCCTTGCAATATAAAGGTGTTGGCAAGTACGCCAACAAGGGCGGCAAGGCTCAAAAACGTGAGCAAGAGCAACTTGTATCGATTAAATGGCAGACTGACCTTAGCAACTAGACACAAACCATTGATTAAAGCCAGTAGGAAGCAAATAAATTTGACCTGACCTGGGACAGTGATAAAGAAGTTCGTCAGGAGAACACTAGTAACCAGAATGCCACCACCAATCGTAGCATTGGTCAAAATATCTCGCATAAAATGTGTACTAACCTTTTCTTTATTGGACTCAAAAGTTAGGAAGAAAGATGGAATCCCAATCGTAATGGCTGAAATGATTGTAAACTGAATGGGGATAAAGGCGAATTCCAAACCAAATACCACACTCAAAATGGCAAAAACGATGGAGAAGAAGGTCTTTGTTAGAAAGAGAGAGGCTACCTTTTGGATGTTATTGATGACCCGGCGACCTTCCATCAAGATATCATAAAATACCGCAAAATCATCGGTCAAAAAAACAATATTGGATACACTTTTGGCTGCGCTCGTAGCCCCCTTCATAGCAAAGCTGATATCTGCTTTCTTGAGAGCCAGAACATCATTGACCCCGTCACCGCTCATTGCAACTGTTTTACCAGCATTTTGCAAAATAGATACCATCTTTTGCTTCTGTTCAGGTGTAACACGTCCAAAGATTTCGTGTTCCAAGACCACTCTTTCAAAATCTTGTTCACTCACCTTGGTCATATCAATCGCACGGGCTTCTTCCTTAAAACCTGCCTTACGAGCCACCCCATATACAGCTACATGATTATCACCACTGATAATCTTCACTTCAACACCTTGAGATTCGAAATAGTCAAAGGTTTCCTTGGTATTGTCCTTAATCTCATCTGACAAAACGACGTGGCCTAGTAGTTCCATATTAGCTGGACTCGTAATCTGGTCCTTGCTATGAGCGAGTGTTAAGATTCGAAAACCTTGCTGTTTCAGATGCTCATAGTAGGCATCCATCGGCTGGGTAAAGCCTAGAAATTCATAGGCTCCGAAGAAATAGGTCCCACCATCTTTTACTTGAACAAAGGAATACTTGTTTTTGCTTGAAAAGGCACCGACTTCTTGAACTTCCCACTTTTTCTCACAGGTTAAGTAAGTCTTCAGAGCTCGGGAAGTTGCATTTTCATCGTCAAAATAGGCTAGATAAGAAGACAGTTTCTCTTCTACATTAGCATCCATTTCTTGAACCTTCATATTACCAGTCGTGATGGTACCTGTCTTATCAAAACAAAGAACATCTACTCGCGCTAAAGTTTCCACACAGTATAGCTCCTGCACCAGAACCTTCTTTTTAGCCAGCTTCATGGCCGCTACCGCAAGGGATACACTGACCAGGAGAATCAAGCCCTCTGGAATCATGCCGACCAAGGCACCTGAACTTCCCAAAACAATTTCAACATAAGACCGTCCTAGACTAAAACCTCTGACATAAAGCAGAATGGCAACTGGCACCAGCAAGATGGAGACGATTTTTAAAATCTTATCCATGTAATCGCGCAGTTGAGAAGGATATTTTTTGAATTCCTTGCTGGATTTTGCGAGTTTGTTGATATAACTATCGGGTCCGACCGCCGTCGCCGTGACCAGACAAGTACCGCTAACGACATTGCTTCCGCTCATCAGCTTATCACCAACCGTTTTAAAGACCGAATCGCTCTCACCAGTCAGCAAGGACTCATCAACTTCAATATTCCCTTCAAGGACTTCTGTATCGACAGGCACCTGATCACCCAGATTGAGATACAGGTACTCACCCAGAACGATGTCCTCTGGATCAATCTCAATCGTTTGACCATCTCGATTAACTTTGTACTTACTTTTACCAAGCAAACTTAGCTTTTCCAAGGCATTTTTTGAACGTACTTCTTGGAAAATCCCAATGGCTGTATTGATAGCAATCACACCTAAAAAGAGCATATTTTCAAATCGCAAGGTTGTGGCTACCAGAACTGCCAGAGCCAAGTTTATGGCATTAAAAAATGTAAAGATATTTGAAACGACGATTTCCTTGCTTGTTTTATAAGGTTTAATGTCACTGATGTTTCGTTGACGATCCTTGATGTCTTGGCTGCTTAAATACTTCATTTCTACTCCGATATCCTTTTGTACTACTATAATAACACATATCTTTTTCTCTGTCACTTAAAGACTCAAAATAAGAAGAACTCCCTTGGCAAGCATTATCTATCACTACTTTAAGAAGCACTTAAAAACAAAAGAGGCTAGGATTCCCCTAACCTTTTTTCTTTATGCTTTATTCTGCCAAGGCACCCATTGGATCCCATGGTGCTAACACGATTGGTTCTGCTTCATATGCGGCTTGTTCTTCTGCTGTCAGCAATTCCTTACGGACAACAATTTGGTAAGTGTATTCATCCATCCAAGCATCTGAGGCAACAAAGTAACCATCTGTACCGACCTTATCTCCCCAAGAGTTTTCAACCTTCCACTTAGTTGACTTCCCATTTTCGTCCAAATCAACACCTGTCAAGACCATGGCGTGTGTCATCAAGCTTTCGCTATAATCCAAACGTCCAGCCTTGTCTTGAGTCAGTTGAATATCCATGCTTGATTCAAAGTCATAAACATCTGTCGCAAGGATTCCAGCTTTACGGTTGCTGAGCTGACCGACATCTGAACCAAACCAAACAGTTTCTCCTGTCTGCATTTGGGCAATGGCCAATTCTTTCAAGCGTTCCATTGGAACATTGATATAGCGAACTGCACGACTACCGACGACATTTCCCAACATCTCAACTGTATATGATTTACCGTAAGGTTTGTCAGCAGTTGGAGCATTGATAACAGAAACATAATCTTCTAGAGGAAGATTGACATATTTCTTGTAAAACTCTTGTGGTGTGATACCCTTTTCGCTTTGGTAGTTATCATCCTTATCACGATAAGCAAAGTCAAACTGACGTGGTGGAAGCCCCAATGACATAGCAAGGAAGTTAAAGATTTCTTGCAAGAGGTCTTCTTTCTTGGCCTGAACAGTCGCTTGGTCAGCCCCAGAAGTAATCAAGTCACGCAAGATTTGAGCATCTTGGCGAAGTAATTTGTTGAGGATGGCATTGAGCTCACGGCTGTTGCTAGAAGAAACTGACTCAGGGTAAACTGACTTAGGAACGACACCGTATTTCTCAAAGAGGGCAACAACCATATCCCATTGACCACCGTCTTGTTGAGGGGTTTGGAGTAGGAAGCTAACCTTGCGGCTCGTCAATTCTTGGTCTGCAGTCGCAATGACTTGCTCCAAGAACCAGTTGGATTTCTCGTACTTGTCCCAGAAGAAAGTGTGGGCTTGTGACAACTCAAAGTTTTCCAGTTTGTATTGAGAGATGAGTTTGTGGCGGAAGGTGTTGAGAGCTGCAAACATCCAGCAACGACCAGACGCTTTCTGGTTAGTAACCTTGTCCTTGGTCAAATCAAGCGAGAAAACAGGTGTATTGTCTACATGGCTTTGGCGACGTTCTAGGGCTGCAAAAATTCCGTTATGGCTGGCAGCATTTTCAATCGCTTGGTATTTGACATTTGCTTCATAGTTGGCAAATAGTCTATCTGTAAATGATTCTTGAATCGCGTTCATAGATTCCTCCTTTTATTCTACTGTCTATTATAACTCTTTTCACAAAGGAAGCAACTGAAAAACGAAAAAAGCAAGGACATTCTCCCTCACCTTTTTCTAATATAAAGCAAATTAAGCAATACTTGCAAAGAGCACTTCTAACTCCTCCTTGGTCAAGCGACGCCATTCTCCTTGTTCTAAGTTCTCATCCAAGACTAGAGTTCCCATCGTCAAACGTTGTAAGTCCACCACTTCCTTGCCACAGAAGGCCACCATTCGTTTGACTTGATGAAACTTCCCTTCAGCAATAGTCACACGAACCAGACTTTGATTTTTTTCTGGATCTACTGATACAAACTCCAGTTTAGCTGGCTGGCAGGTAAAGTCCTTGAGCGGAATCCCCTTAGCAAATGTCTCCACGTCTTCTTGGCTCATGATTCCCTCGACTTGAGCCAAATAGGTCTTATCCACATGACGTTTTGGTGAAAGAAGAGCATGGGCCAGCTGACCATCATTAGTCAAAAGCAAAAGACCATGGGTATCAATATCTAAACGACCGACAGGAAAAACTTCCTTGGCACGAGCATAATCATCTAACAAGTCTAGAACCGTTCTATGCTTAGGATCCTCGGTCGCTGAAATAACTCCTTGGGGCTTGTTCATCATATAATAGACAAACTCCTCATACTCCAGCACTTGACCATCAAAGCGGATCTCGTCTCTTTCTTCATAAATCTGCAATTTAGCTGATTTTTCTTTTTTACCATTTACCGTCACTCGCCCAGCCTTGAGCAAGTTTTTGACCTCTGTTCGACTCCCTACAGCGCAGGCAACTAAAAATTTATCTAGTCTCATAGAACTATTATATCATACTCAAAAGGAGGCTGGTACAATGACCAACCTCCTTTTCTTTTCAGAGTCGGGAAGCTAACTTCCTCTTTCCCAGAAGATAGCTAACACAATCATGGCACCGAGAACTGCTGGGATAATGGCTGTACCATTTAGGCTTGGCCCCCAAGAACCAAAGAGTAATTGTCCTAAAAAGGCACCAATCCAACCGAGAAACATCTTCCCAAAGCATCCCATACGTTCTCCACGATTGGTGATAGCCCCTGCTAGTAGTCCAATTAAAAGGCCGACAAACATGCTTCCAATCATAGCTTCTCCTTAATTTGCCCAGTCTCCATTGCGGAAGAGCGGTACGCGCGTTCCATCCTCACGGATACCGTCTATATCCATTTGATTCGAACCAATCATAAAGTCCACGTGAACATCTGAACGGTTCAGTCCAGCAGCTTCAAGTTCTTCTTCGCTCATCTCTGCACCACCAACAACGCTGGTCGCATAGGCTGCACCGATAGCCAAGTGGTTTGAAGCATTCTCATCGAAAAGCGTGTTAAAGAAGGTAATTCCTGACTGAGAAATTGGGCTCGGATCTGGTACCAAGGCACATTCACCCAAGGCACGCGCACCCGCATTTTCAAAGACAAGGTCCTTCATGACCTGATCACCCTTTTCAGCAGTAATGTCAACGATTTGTCCATCCTTAAAGGTCACCTTAATACCTTCGATGATATTGCCATTGTAGCTAAGTGGTTTTGTAGAGGTTACATACCCATCTGCACGACGGAAGTCAGGAGCCGTAAAGACTTCTTCTGTCGGCATATTTGGCAAGAATCCTTCTCCCTGTGCATTGATAGCACCAGCTGATTCCCAAACGTGGTTCTTTGGCAAACCAAGTGTCAAATCAGTTCCTGGCGCTGTGTAATGAAGGGCTGAAAATTGTTCTTTATTGAGCATTTCTGCCTTGCTCTTAAGGATTGCTGCATGTTCTTCCCAAGCCTTAACTGGATCTCCTTCGTAGACACGGCAAGTTTTGAAGATTTGATCCCAAAGGAGGTCCACTGCTTCTTCATCGCTCGCAGCATTTGGAAAGACCTTCTTAGCCCACTCAAGCCCTGCTGCAGCTGCTACAGTCCAGCTAACCTTGTTGGATTGCGTTGCGATACGCATTGGCTTCATCGCAAGTCCCATAGCTTTGGCAGAAGCTGAAAGCTTGTCAGCATCCACTCCGTTCAAGGCACCTGGGTCAGAAGAACGGACACCGAGACGGCTAGCCTTGTTTTCCAAGAGGTAGTTCATCTCAGCAATCTTGTATTCTGGTACATTGTCCAGACGCTCCATCGGCGCGTGGAGGAATTTCTCGCGGTTGATAAAGTCATCTGTCCACTGAACGATAACCTCATGTGCACCCAAAGCATAAGCTTCTTTCACAATTAAATGAGCCAACTCTCGTTGCTCCACATCGATAGAAAGAGCCAAAGTGTGACCAGGTTGCACATTAATTCCATTCGCAACCAACAATTTCGCATATTTTTCTAGATTTTCTTTAAAATTTGGTAAAACCATTTTGTTTTTCCTTTTCTTTTGTTATTTTTCCTTCAAAGCAGAAAATAATCCTGCTAAAGCAATGGCTTTATATCTGTCAATTTAAAATAAATTTATATATCTTTAAGAGCCAGACATCTTATCATATCGCCTCAGATTTAAATTTTTTAAAACAAACTGAAATATAGTCAGCTTGAGATTTTCTTTTCTTGTCCATTTGACTCATATTTTTCTGATAAATACTGTATTCGCTTCTCAAAATCTGGAAATAAATCCTCTTCAAAATAATAATATTCTCTCAATTTCTGAGTAAGCTCATCTTTAATAAACTTTAAACAGTTCAATTTAGAATTTTGAATTTGCTGTTTTTCCCTATCCAACAATTGTTCATAATCAGCCTTGCTATCAGAATCATCTAATTTTTCAATATTTGATAAATTTTTCTTCTCTTCATCTAGATAATTTGTATAATAATCTTCTGAAAAATGTAAAACTATTTTTATACAGGTTATTTTTTCTATATCAAAAGATTTATTATTAAAAATCTTATCAAAATTTAAAAAAGCCCCTTGTTGCGCTATTATTCGTTCATTTTTCTCACTTTTTTTCACTTCAGTAAATAGATGCTTCTTCCTATGAACTTGTTCATCTATATTAAAAAGATAAATAGTTGGTTCTTTATATTTATTAAATTGTTCTGACAACATAAACAACATGGCTATATATGGATTTTTTGTTATATCTAAAAGACTTGTTTTTAAACCATAATGTTGCAATAAAGATAATTGATACTCTCTCTGCTCTATGCTATCGGACGATCTAAAGTCAAAGTAAGATACTTTGTCGGGAAACTCATTTGCTATTTTTAAATATAATGATTCGAATTCTTTTCTATAAGAGTTTTGGACATTTCCTCTCAATATACCAGGTACCAAATCGTAATGATGCGATTGCCCTCGAAAATAGTTACAGCTACCTGTCTTAGCTTTACCAATGCAAAATTGAAACAATTCCTTATATACATAAAACAGCTGCCAATCATCAGGATAACTATTTCCAAATAAAATATTGTTAAAAAGATCAATAAAATTTTTCAACTCGCTAAAATAATCATTTTGCTCATTGTATTCACCAATCTGTAATGATTGAATTTTATATACTCTCCCATCTGGTTGAGCATCTAAATTTTTTACATAGTTTATAACTATCTCAACTTCGTCAAAATAGTCTTCAGATTTATATTTTTGAAAAATTTTATTGTACGAGTCTTCTGTCCATTCACTAGAATTATTCATCTATAAATACCTGTAAATTCTCCAGTCTGTAACTTAGAGCTTGCTTAGATACATTGAGTGTCACAGCAGCCAATTTAGTAATCTCCGAAATATCATATTCATCAAAACTTTGATCAACAGAATACCCTAGATTAGCTATAGACTCCATTATTACACTTATAACTAAATTTCTAGGCATTATCAAATCTGCCGCAAAATTATTAGCAGCAACTTCATTCATTCTATCAATAGTATTTTTATATTTTGTCATATCATCTGTTCGATATGATTTCCCTTTATGGCCCAATATAATATGTCCAATTTCATGAGCAATAGTAAATCTTTGCCTATATTCAGGCTCAAACTGATTTACAATAATTTCTCGTTGTTGGTTCTCTTCATCATTATTGATACTCCAACCAGAGTGCCCAACAAAATCAAATTTCACATCAATATCGCATGCCCGAGCTATTGCATTGACATCTATTTCTTGACTTGTTCCTAAAGGAATATTCGCAATATTTTGTTCATATTCTCCAAATTTTTTCAAAAACTCAGGACTATATATATCTTTATAACTCATAGCTTTCCTCCTGATAACTATCACCTCTATTATATCATAATTCATCTATACTATTCGCAATAAATTTTTTTTTTTACAATGAAACAGATTGAAGAAATATACCTTTTAGTCTGGTATTTCCCTTCAATCTGTAATTCAAAATTCCTATTTTATTAAAACAAATCATCAAACAAACTCAACTGGTTATCCTCTGGCATATTACCAAGAATCCCCATTTCATCCATCTTCTCAACCAAGGTTGATGAGAGTCCGCCACGCTTGCGCAGTTCTGTCTTAGAGAGGAACTCACCCTCTTCACGCGCACGCACCAACTGCTTGGCAACGTTCTCTCCCAGACCATCCATTGCTACAAATGGTGGGATGAGGGTATCTCCATCAATGATGAATTCAGTCGCATCACTACGATAGAGGTCTAACTTGCCAAACTTAAAGCCACGTTCCCACATTTCATTGACAATCTCAAGAGTTGTATAGAGGTCAATTTCCACATTAGAGGCTTCATTATTCTTCCGTTTTTCAGCGATTTCTTCCATTCTACGTTTGATGGCATCCAAGCCGGCACCCATGGTCTTGATATCAAAGGCCTTGGCACGGATAGAGAAGTAAGCACAGTAATAATAAATGGGATGGTGAACCTTGAAGTAGGCTACACGCAAGGCCATCATAACGTAGGCTGCCGCATGGGCCTTAGGGAACATATACTTGATTTTTCCACAGGATTCGATATACCACTCTGGTACCTTATTAGCCTTCATAGCCTCGATGTAGCCATTTCGCTCCTCTTCGGAGATCTTCAACCACAAGCCCTTACGTACCCGTTCCATGATGGTAAAGGCCATCTTAGGTTCAAGACCAGCATGCATGAGGTAAACCATGATGTCGTCCCGACAACCGATAACAGTTGATAGGTCTGCAATCCCTTGCTTGATCAAATCCTGAGCATTTCCCAACCACACATCGGTACCGTGGGATAGACCTGATAGCTGAAGCAACTCTGCAAAAGTCGTCGGATGCGTCTCGTCTACCATCCCACGTACAAAGTTGGTTCCAAACTCTGGAATCCCCAGCATACCCGTCGGCGTACCGATTTGCTCAGGCGTCACACCTAGCACATCAGTTCCAGAAAAGAGGGCCATGACACCTTCATCATCCATAGGAATTTCATTAGGGTCAATCCCAGACAAGTCCTGCAATTTCCGAATCATGGTCGGATCATCATGTCCCAGCACATCGAGTTTGAGGACATTCTCATCGATATCGTGGAAGTTAAAGTGAGTCGTCTGCCATTCAGCCGTCACGTCATCCGCTGGATACTGAACAGGCGTAAAGTCGTAAACATCCATGTAGTTAGGAATAACAACAATTCCCCCCGGGTGTTGTCCCGTTGTGCGCTTGACACCAGCTGCACCTTGGGCAAGACGTTCCACCTCTGCATCACGATAAAACTTCCCATAGTCTCTCTCGTAGCCCTTTACAAATCCATAGGCAGTCTTAGCAGCCACCGTACCAACCGTTCCTGCACGGAAGGCATATTCCTCACCAAAGATATCACGTACATCCAAGTGGGCGCTAGGCTGATCTTCTCCCGAGAAGTTCAAGTCAATATCGGGAACCTTGTCTCCATCAAAACCAAGGAAGGTCTCGAAAGGAATATCCTGTCCATTTTTGTTAAGTTTATGACCACAGTTTGGACAATCCTTATTGGGCATATCAAACCCTGAACCATAAGAACCATCGGTGATAAACTCGCTGTACTGACACTGACCACAGACATAGTGAGGAGAGAGAGGATTAACCTCCGTAATCCCAATCATGGTCGCAACGAAACTGGAACCGACAGATCCACGAGAACCCACCAAGTAGCCCCGTTCATTGGAACGTTGCACCAGCATCTGCGATGCCAGATAAATCACGGCAAATCCATTCCCCAGAATGGAAGTTAATTCTTTTTCAATCCGTAAATCAACGATATCTGGCAGCGGATTTCCATAAATCTCAAAAGCTTTCTTGTAGGTCAGCTCGGCGACCGTTTCTTCCGCCTTGTCAATGAAAGGTGTGTACAAGTCACCCTTAACAACCTCAACAGGTTCAAAGATATCTGCCAAGGCATTGGTGTTTTCAATGACTAATTTGCGTGCTAAATCTTCTCCCAAGAAAGCAAATTCATCCAACATTTCATTGGTCGTTCTAAAATGAGCCTTCGGTAGCGGTGCTGGTTGGGCATGTTCACCATGACCGATGGTTCGGTTAATCATAGCCCCCTGGCCTAAACTACGTACGATAATTTCACGGTAAATCTCTTCTTCTGGTTCGATATAGTGGACATTTCCCGTAGCTAGAACAGGCTTGCCAAGGCGGTCTCCCACTTCTATCAAGCTTTTGATAATGGTCTGGAGTTCCTCCATATCCTTGACCTGCTCTTTAGCAATCAAGGGAGCATAGATAGCCGGTGGCATGACCTCAATAAAGTCATAATACTTGGCCACCTCGACCGCCGCATCCACACCTTGGGAAACGACCGCATCAAAAACTTCACCCTCAGAGCAAGCTGACCCTAAAATCAATCCTTCTCGATGGGCATCTAGAACTGTTCTCGGTATCCGTGGTACTCCTTCAAAGTACTTGGTATTGGACAAAGAAACCAGTTTAAAGATATTTTTTAGACCTACCTGATTCTTGACATAGATAGTCGCATGCTTGATCCGAGCTTTTTTATAAGAGTCTGGACTGATTAGATCAATGTTGAGTCTAGCTAAATCAGTCACACCATGTTTTTCTGCTACCTCTTTGATAAAGATGAAAAGCAAACGACCAGTAGCTTCCGCATCGTAGTTGGCCATGTGGTGGTGTTCAAGTGCTACACCAAAACGCTTAGTCAAAGGCCCCAAACCATGACGTTTATACTCAGGATAGAGATTTCTAGCAAACTCTAGCGTATCGATAACTGGCTGGCTAATCTTAGGCAGACCATGACGCTCATAGTTGGCATTCATAAAGCCAACGTCAAAGGTAGCATTGTGGGCGACTAAGACTGTATCCTTGCAAAATTCTTGGAATTCTTGCAAAACTTGTTCCAGTGGTTTAGCATTTTTGACATGATCATCTGTAATTCCTGTCAACTCAGTAGTAAAGGCTGATAATGGATGTCCGGGATTGATAAATTCATCAAATTCGGCAATAACATTCCCCTTATACATCTTAGAGGCCGCAACCTGAATCAAGTCATTATAGATAGCTGAAAGTCCCGTCGTTTCCACATCAAAAACCACGTAGGTCGCTTCTGACAAGTCCATCTCCACTTCGTTATAAACGATTGGAACACGGTCCTCCACAATATTGGCTTCCATTCCATAGATCAGCTGGATTCCAGCTTTCTTGGCCGCCTTATAGCCGTGTGGGAAGGATTGAACATTTCCATGGTCGGTGATGGCAACCGCCTTGTGCCCCCACTTAGCAGCTGTCGCAACGATTTCCTCTACCTCTGGTAGAGCATCCATAGTCGACATATTAGTATGAGCATGAAACTCAATCCGACGCTCACCTTCTGGCATCAAGTCCTTCCGCTCATAGTGAACAACTTCCTGCACATCCTGGACGTTCATGGTCAAATCACGTGTGAAGTTATTCATCTCCACATTCCCACGAACTCGGAGCCAAGAATTCTTCTTAATGATGTCAAACTTCTGAGCTTCTTCTTCATTCTTAACCCATTTTTGCATTGAAAAACTTGAAGTGTAGTCTGTCATTTTAAAGTTGATCAAAACGCGACCAGTTCTGGTCACCTTATGCTCCACATCAAAAACGACTCCTTCAAAAACCAGGCGATTTTCCTCAGTCGTCACGTCGATCATCTGGGTAACTTCAGCCTTATCTAGTTTAGGCTTGGCCGCAGCCTTTTTAGCCTGAAAATCAAAGGCTGGCTTCTCTTCTACTGGAGGAGGAGCCATTTGTTCCAGTTGCTCCATAGCCCGGAGCGCTTCCTCATTGGCAGCCTGAACGATTTGTTCATTCTCCGTATGGAAGGCCTCCTCCTGCTCCTGTGTAAGAGCATCATTCTTTTCTATTTGACAAACAAAGGCTGGGAAACCAAATTTTTCAAGTTGCTTTGCTAAATTAGGAAGATGATTCTTCTTAAAGTGCTCCTTATCAATTGCCTCTGAACCTTCAATAATGAGTTGATTTCCTTCCGAACGAACGTTTAAATTCTGGTAAAGAGATTTAAACCCCTGACTTGCACATGGACCTTCAGAAAAAGCCTCTCTATAGTAGGCCTGTAAGAGTTCATTTGAAAATTCTTGAGAGAGAACCTTGATTTCAAAAACAGCTCGGTTTCCTGTCTTAGAAAATTCTTCACCAAGCCCTTTCTTTAACTCTAAAAAGATTTCAATCGGTAAAATATTAGAAAATACAAAATGAAATTCCCAAATCTTACTAATTTTATGAACCACAACACGCTCAATTCTGGCATCAACAAGAGCAGGATCCCGTCTCAATTGATCAGAGATTCCTAGTTGATTCATTAAAATTTCAAACTTACTTGCCATTCATTTTCCTCACATTATTCTCTTACTATTTTACCATAATTAAAGAAAATATATGACTAGTACCATTCCTTAAGCACTGCTAGTTTACACAAATTTGTTCCGTAAATAAAAAAAAGATACCTTTAAGTATCCTCGTAATCAATCGGGAAGACAGGATTCGAACCTGCGACACCTTGGTCCCAAACCAAGTACTCTACCAAGCTGAGCTACTTCCCGCGTTAAATAAAAAAATGCACCCTAGAGGAGTCGAACCTCTAACCGCCTGATTCGTAGTCAGGTACTCTATCCAGTTGAGCTAAGGGTGCTCATCATTATATGCCGAGGACCGGAATCGAACCGGTACGATCGTTACCAATCGCAGGATTTTAAGTCCTGTGCGTCTGCCAGTTTTTCTATTATGCGGGTTAAGGGACTTGAACCCCCACGCCGTTAAGCGCCAGATCCTAAATCTGGTGCGTCTGCCAATTCCGCCAAACCCGCAAATATGACCCGTACTGGGCTCGAACCAGTGACCCATTGATTAAAAGTCAATTGCTCTACCAACTGAGCTAACGAGTCTAAAATAACTTCCGTTATCTTAAACGGTCCCGACGGGAATCGAACCCGCGATCTTCGCCGTGACAGGGCGACGTGATAACCGCTACACTACGGGACCTATGGGAGTTAACGGGATCGAACCGCTGACCCTCTGCTTGTAAGGCAGATGCTCTCCCAGCTGAGCTAAACTCCCAAAGGGCGGAGTCTAGCTCAGCCAACGGTAAGAAACTTCGTTTCTCTCATCCGCCGATTGTAATTTCGATTTCCTCTCAATTACAACTAAGCTAAACTCCCTCGAGCTAAGCGACTTCCATATCTCACAGGGGGCAACCCCCAACTACTTCCGGCGTTCTAGGGCTTAACTACTGTGTTCGGCATGGGTACAGGTGTATCTCCTAGGCTATCGTCACTTAACTCTGAGTAATACCTACTCAAAATTGAATATCTATCAAATACCAAGAAAACCTCACACTTCGTATT